>JBHOSR010000074.1:0-12413 GCA_042584405.1 Bacteroidota bacterium | reverse complement strand
ATCCTGTATTCGTTCACGATCATAATATGTCTTTTTTTTATAAAGGTAGATTAAAAAAGCACCTTCAGCTAGAAAGAATCACCCGGAAAAAGTATGACAATTCTCTTGATAGTCACATTTATAGTTTACTTAAAAAAGAAAAGTTGATTAATGAAGATTATGATATTGTATTTGTAGATAATATTATTGGAAGAGCATTTATAAGTTTTGAAGGGGAAATTCGATTTGAGGGACCGTTAAGCTCTAAATTATCAACGGGATTGGAAATAGGTAAATGTTGGTGGTTTGGAAATGAAAAAGAAGCATATGTTCTAAATCACGAGTTAGCACACGTTTATAGTTGTTTACCTTTTTTTGGAAACTTTAAAGAAAACAGTTTATTAATCCATTTCGATGGAGGAGCTAGCTTAAGCAATTTTTCAGCATGGACTTATAAAAATAATCAGATAGAAAAGATAGAGTACTACTGGGATTTAAAATACTTATCGTCTTTATATAATGCAAATGCTTTGGCATTTTCTATAATTGGAGCTAAGGAATTTGACCAACATTCAGTTCCAGGCAAATTAATGGGTTTTGCTTGTTATGGGAAATATTCTAAGGAGCTGGAAAGTTGGTTAGCCGAAAATGATTATTTTCAAAATATTTGGACTAAAAAATCAATATTTTTCGAAAAAGCAAAAAAGAATTGGAATATTAAACTACAAAGTTTTGATAAACATGATCAGTTTTTACAAAATATAGCTGCAACATTTCAGCACATATTCCAACGCGATTTTTTAAAGAAAATAGAAGAATTAAAAATAGAAACATCTACTGATTATTTATATCTAACAGGTGGTTCTGCTTTGAATATTTTAGCGAACACAGAATTGTTAAACAGAAGTTTATTTAAAGATGTTTTTATACCTCCTTGCACAAATGATTCAGGATTATCAATTGGTGCAGGTGCTTTAGTTGAACAATTAAAGCATGGAAAGCTAGAAAAACACAGCCCTTATTTAAATAATTGGGGAATAAAAAATTCTGAAGTTGCATACAATAAAAAGGATATTTCGGAAATAGCAAAACATTTATTAAAGGGAAAAGTAGTTGCTATTTGCAATGGATTTGGGGAATCTGGTCCTCGGGCACTTGGAAATAGAAGTATATTGGCTTTAGCAAATTCAAAAAATATTGCCAAAGCAGTAAGCGAAGAGCATAAAAAACGAGAATGGTACAGGCCCGTAGCTCCTGTTATGCTTGAAAAAAACGCCAAATATTTTACAGAATTATCTAAAATTCATCATTTAAGTAAATTTATGTTGCTTGATTTTAAAATTCCTGATAATAAAATAACTGAAATCGAAGGTGTCGTGCATGTTGATAAAACTTCCAGAATACAAACTATATTTAATCGATCAGAAAATCCTTATTTATTTGATTTACTGACAGAAATGGATGAACGGTATAAGATAAAAGCTCTAATAAATACTTCATTTAATATAAAGGGAGAACCTATTGTGCATACACCAGAAGACGCGATTCGTTCAGCAAGAAATATGAAGCTAGATGGAGTTGTAATAAATGGTAAATTGAAATTATTTTAACTTATAATGTGAATCCTAAATTTATAAATATGGAATTTGTCATAGGATTCGTAACTAATGAAGCTTGAATGGGAACCTCCAGCGTTTTGTTAACTTTAAGATTTCGTGAAGCCGTTAGTCCAGCATTTATTATTCCGAATTTTTCACCATAGTAACTCTGAAAAGTATTTAATCCCAGAAATAAATCAACTGAGTTCTTGTCAATTATAGCAGTATAACCTAATTCTAAGTAGGTTGAATAGAAGTTTGTATTCGTTTCTGGATTTAAATCATCACCATAAATCATTGTTGCTACGAGTATTTTTATGGGAAGATATTGAGTACCATTAAAAGATAAGTCTAACTCAAGAGTATGATTTGTTGTGTATTTATTATAGTTACTAAATTCGCTACTAGCTTGTATTGAAGGTGGACAGTAATAATCGTAAATGGTAAAAGAAAAATTTCGAAAATTATAAGTAAAATACAAATCCAATTCAGTGTAATTTTCATCAATACTCTGTGCAAACCAAATTCCTGTTGTATAATTATTATTTGTTACTTCAAATGTAGGTTCAAATGTAGGAACATAGCTTGTTGCTGAACCTCGCCATAAATGCATTGTTCTGAAATCGAATTGAATATTAGTTTTAATAATATCAAATTTTTTATTTGCTAAAATCGATTGCGATATTACAATCGTTGCAATTGAAGCTACAATTTTACATTTCATTAATCCCGATTTTATAAGCTCTTAATTTTGAAGCGGCAAATGTATATAAAATCAGATGTTTTTTACTAAGGAAATGTTAAATTTTAAATCAACTTAATTTTAACAATAACTGATTGATGATCAGTGTGTTTAAAATCGAAATCTTGGGTTTTTACAGAAATTGAAAATATGTTTGGCGACATCAAATAAAAATCTATAATCGGTGTAATCGTTTTTCCATGTTCAAATGGCGCATCTAAATATCTATTTGTAGGTGTTGAAGCATCGTAAACCCATATCCAATTTGTAGGTAAATAATCTTTATTTATTGGATTTAAAACAAACCTTTGTGTAGGAGAGTTTTCTTTGATATCGGAGTAATCAATTTCAGGAGGATTTTGATTCCAATCTCCACCAACAATAATGTAATTTCCTTTTTCGTGTTCTTTTAGTAAAAATGTCTTTAGATATTCCATTTGCTGTTTTTTCAGAGATCCATCATCATAGGCAGAATTATGGGTATTTATTACAATTAATTCTTTTTCATTACTGGTTGGGAACCTTTTCACTAAAAAGCATCGATCTAGCATAAATAATTTAACAGGCCATGAATAATTACCGGGGAATGAATATCTGGTTACTAGTTTAGGATTATATTTTGAGTAACTAACTAATCCTGATTTTACCTTTCCTAGCGGTTTTGTTATCGGAGATGGGACAAAAGTTACATCATAATTTTTCCCAAAAAAACTTTTAAATTCAGTTAATAATAAATTGAAACTGTCGAGTTCATTTAAATAATAACTTCTTTTAGAATGCAAATCAACCTCCTGAAGTAAAATAAAATCTATACTATCATTTTTGCTTAGCTCCGATTTTACAAAATCAAAGTTTTCGTTAACATTTTCTTTTGATGTGCGAACTTGCTTCCCTCCATCATAGAAGAAATCCATATCATCACTTAAACCACAATAACCAATATTCCAAATCATCAAACTTAATTCTTTGTTTATATCAATGGTGTCATGTATTTCTGATTCAAATACTAACTCAGATATATCGGGTTTGTAGTCAGAAAATGAAGCATATAAAACAAATAAAACAAAAAGTAATATAAGAATGCTTATTAATTTGAGAATGAATTTTATGACTTTCATGGTGATAAAATTTATATGATCATACTAAAATACAGATTTATTTTAGTAACCATCTAAACTGGAATTTAATTATTTGTTCAGGATATTAAATAATTATATCTTTGATAGGAAATTAAATTGATTTAGTCGAGTTAATTTACTGTAATTCAATTAAATATTGTCATTTTCTAAAAATCATTCTAATGAAATTTGGAGTAGTTATTTTCCCCGGCTCAAATTGCGATCAAGATATGATATATGTGCTTCGCAACATTATGGCACAAGAAGTTGTTGAACTGTGGCACAAGGAGACCGATCTGCAGGGTGTCGATGCAATTGTTTTGCCTGGAGGTTTTTCTTATGGTGATTATCTGCGGTCAGGAGCTATAGCTCGCTATTCACCAATTATGGAAAAGGTAATAGAGTTTGCTAATCATGGAGGTTTTGTATTTGGAGTCTGTAATGGATTTCAGATTCTTTGCGAATCGGGATTGTTGCCTGGGGCTTTATTGCATAACGACAATCAGAAATTTATTTGTAAAAACATTTTTATAGTACCGGATAATAATACAAATATTATTACTGCTATACTCGACAAACAGAAACCATTGATGATTCCAATTGCACACGGTGAAGGCCGGTATTTTGCAAAAAAAGAAACTTTACAGGAGATGAGACAAAACGGTCAAATTTTGTTTAGATATTGTAATGAGCATGGTGAAATTACGTCAGAAGCAAATCCAAACGGATCGGTTGAAAACATTGCAGGAGTTTGTAATGCAACTAAAAATGTATATGGAATGATGCCACATCCAGAACGAGGATCCGATGATGAATTAGGAAATACTGATGGTAGATTAATTTTCGAATCAATGATTTCGATATTAGCAAATAAATAAAATTTTTATATACAGTGTAAGCCTGAGATTGTTTTATTCTCAGGCTTTTTTGTTATACGGTTACAAACAAACCAAGTGATTATTTGTTGATTTGATAAATTTGTATCTTTAACATTAATTTCAAAAATTGAACTTATGGATTTAAAGCAAACAATTGAAAAGAGAACGAGTATAAGAAATTTCACTGATGAAAAAGTTCCAGTTGAGGATTTAAAAGAATTAGTTCGAAGAGCTAGTTTAGCACCTAGTGTCAATAATTACCAACCATGGAAATTTTATACTATTACAAATAAAGATGTTTTGTCGAAGATGGCCGTAAAAGTTAGTGAGAAAATAAAACAGTTACCATCAAATAAATCAATTGCATCAAAAAATGTAAAGTCTCAAGTTGAATGGTTTGCAACATTTTTTGAGAATGCACCTGCTGTAATAGCTATGGTTATGGAAGATTATGAATCTGTTCTTGAAAAGGGAGTAAATTTGAGTCATGATGAAATTAATAAAATGCGCAACTTCCCCGATATGCAAAGTGCTGGAGCCGCAATTCAAAATATACTTTTATCAGCGGTTGATTTGGGATATGGAGCATGTTGGTTAAGTGCACCTATGATGGCTAAAGAATCTCTTGAAAAAATCCTATCAGTTGAAAGTCCATATCATTTAATAGCATTTGTTGCTGTTGGTAAAGCATCAAAAGAATTGCAGCCAAAATCCAAAAAAGCAATAGATGAAATTTTTAAACTGATCGATTAATATGTCATATAAAATATATCATAACACCAGATGTAGAAAAAGTAGAGAAGGCTTGCTATACCTGGAAGAAAAAGGAATAAAACCACAAATAGTTGAATATTTAAAAGATCAATCCTTTACGGAAAAAAGCTTAACAGAAATAATAGAAAGGCTTGATATTAAACCTCAAGAGTTAATTAGAACTCAAGAAGTCGATTATAAACAAAATTATAAAGGTAAAGACTTCTCTAATAAAGAATGGATTAAAATATTAGTTGAAAATCCAAAACTAATCCGTCGTCCTATAATTGAAAAAGGCAATAAAGCAGTATTAGGAGATATTGTAAAACATATTGATGCCTTGCTTTAAATTTTGTATCTTTTCCATTCTGTTTTTCCAGTAATTTTATATGTAGAATAACTTGTTAAACAATTAATTAAATCTTGAATACAAACTAAAAAATCTTGTTATGTCAACTCCTGAATTTAAGTATCAAGAACCATTCCCTATTGGGAAAGATGAATCGGAATATTATTTACTTACTAAAGATCATATTTCTGTTGCTCAATTTGAAGGTGAAACTATTTTAAAAGTTGAATCAGAAGGTCTTACTAAGTTAGCAAACGCTGCATTAAGAGATACTTCATTTATGTTACGTAAAAGTCATCTTGAGCAAGTAGCTTCAATCCTACATGACCCAGATGCAAGTGATAACGATAAATATGTAGCGTTGACTATGTTGCGAAATGCTGAGGTTTCTGCTAAAGGGAAATTACCTTTTTGCCAGGATACAGGTACAGCAACAATAGTTGCAAAAAAAGGACAAAAAGTTTGGACAGGTGGCGGTGATGAAGAAGCCCTTTCTTTAGGTGTTTATAAAACTTATACCGAAGAGAATCTGCGTTATTCGCAGACCATTCCTTTAGATATGTATAAAGAGCAAAACTCTAAAACAAACTTACCAGCGCAAATTGATATTCATGCAACTGATGGAGATGAATATAAATTCTTATTTGTTGCAAAGGGAGGTGGTTCTGCCAATAAGACTGCACTTTATCAGCAAACAAAAGCATTGTTGAATCCTGAAAAACTGGAAAGCTTTTTAGTTGAAAAGTTAAAATCATTAGGAACTGCAGCTTGTCCTCCATATCATGTTGCATTTGTTGTTGGAGGCACATCTGCTGAGTCAACCCTAAAAACAGTTAAGTTGGCTTCTGCAAAATATTACGATAATCTTCCAACAACAGGGAATGCGGGAGGTCAGGCTTTTCGAGATATTGAACTTGAAAAGAAAGTTTTAGATGCAGCATATAAGGCAGGAATAGGTGCGCAATTTGGCGGAAAATACCTTGCTCTTGATATTAGAATTGTTCGCTTACCTCGACATGGAGCTTCTTGTCCTGTTGGAATGGGTGTTTCCTGTTCTGCAGATAGAAATATTAAAGCAAAAATTAATAAAGACGGTATCTGGGTAGAAAAAATGGAAGATAATCCTGGAAGATTTATACCTGAAGAATTACGTAAACCTGATGAAAAAGGAGCCGTATTTGTTGATCTGAATCAACCTATGAAAACTATTTTGGGCGAATTGTCGAAACATCCAGTTGGAACAAGATTGTCACTGAACGGAACAATTATAGTGGGTCGCGATATAGCACATGCGAAACTAAAAGATCGTATTGATAGTGGAGAAGGATTACCACAGTACATAAAAGATCACCCAATTTATTATGCTGGTCCCGCAAAAACTCCAGAAGGAATGCCTTCAGGATCATTTGGCCCAACAACTGCTGGTCGTATGGATCCATATGTTGATCCATTCCAAAGTCAAGGTGGTAGCATGGTAATGATTGCAAAGGGTAATAGAAGTCAAGCTGTAACTGATGCATGCAAAAAATACGGTGGATTCTATTTAGGAAGCATTGGAGGTCCTGCTGCATTGCTTGCCCAGGAAAATATAACTAAGGTTGAGTTGCTTGAATATCCCGAGTTAGGAATGGAAGCAATATATAGAATTGAAGTAAAAGATTTTCCGGCATTTATTCTTGTGGATGATAAAGGAAACGATTTTTATAGTATGTCTTGTTAATTGCACATTAATGAATTTTATAGTAGCCTTATAGAAATTCTATAAGGCTATTTTTATTAAGTTTGCTGCTTTTAATATTCTTTTATAATGAAACCTAATATTAGAAATGTTGGAATACTTGCTCACGTTGATGCAGGAAAAACAACTATTACTGAAAACTTTCTATACTTAAGTGGACATTTTAAAAAAATTGGAAGTGTAGATGAAGGAACTGCACAAACTGATTTTTTGGACGTTGAGCGCGAACGAGGAATTTCTGTTCGTTCTTCTAATATTACGTTTAATTGGGAAGGTGTTAAGATTAATTTAATTGATACACCCGGTCACGTCGATTTTTCCGCAGATGTTGAGAGAGTTTTACGAGTATTGGATTGTGCTGTACTGGTTCTTTCAGCAGTTGAAGGCGTTCAGGCACATACAGAAACATTATGGAGGGCTTTACAAATTTTAAAAATTCCAACAATAATTTTTATTAATAAAATTGATAGAGTAGGTGCCGATGTTGATTTAGTATTAAAAGAAATAAATAAGGAGCTAACAGATAAATTAGTGGTTCTGAATGATATAATTAACGAAGCATCAAATGATGCAAACATAATATCCATTTGGAATGAACATAACATAAATGATGTCATTTTAGAGTCTATTGCAAATATAGATGAACAAATGCTTGAAAAATATTTGGAAGAGACAACACTTTCATTTTTTGAGCTTAACAATTCTTTAATAAAAGCAGTGAACTCGTGTAATTTATTTCCTGTTTTATTTGGCTCAGCCAAAAACTCTATTGGTGTACAAGAATTATTAAATTCAGTAGTTCAGTATTTACCGGGGCCAAACATTGATGTAAACAATCCATTATCAGCTTTAGTCTATTGTATTACGCATGATAAAACAATGGGTAAAATTGCTGCCGTGAAGGTTTATCAAGGGGCAATAAGCAACAGGGAATTAATTAAAAATGCCAGTCAGGGAATTGAAGAAAAGGTAACACAGGTAAAAAAAATAGTCGCAAATAAGTTCGAAGATATTGGAATTGTTGAGGCAGGAGATATAGCAGGAATTTGTGGATTACAAAATGCTAAAGTTGGTGATATTTTAGGAGAGTTTTCAAATGCACTACCCAATGATATAAGTTTAAGAACGCCATTGTTAACAGTGCAAGTTAAGGCTGAAAATGAGAAAGATTATCCGACTTTAGCTGAAGCTTTACAAGAGTTGTCAAAGGAAGACCCTTCTTTGGATTTTGAGTGGTTGAGGGAAGATAAAGAATTGCATGTAAAAATTATGGGTTGGATCCAGATGGAAGTATTGGAAAAAATCCTTGAAAACCGTTTTGGGATATTAGCTAAATTTGATAATCCAACGGTAATTTATAAAGAAACTCCAACAAAAAAAGGAGAAGGTTTTATTCAATATTGGATGCCCAAACCATGTTGGGCAATTATGAAATTCTTAATTGAACCGGGGGAACGAGGTAGTGGAGTTGTTTATGAATCGAAAATAAGTGTTGATAGTGTTCATCAGAAATATCAGAATGAAGTAGAACGAACTATTCCAAAGGCCTTGAAGCAAGGAATAAAGGGGTGGGAAGTGACTGATTTGAAAATAACATTAATTGAAGGCGAAGATCATCAGGTGCATTCAAATCCTGGGGATTTTATTGTTGCAACTCCAATGGGAATTATGAATGGATTAGTAAATACAGGAACAACTTTATTGGAACCATTAATTTCTTTTAAAATATCTGCATCAGAAGATTTGTTAGGGGCTGTAACTAGTGATATTACCCAAATGAGAGGAACCTTTGATAGTCCAGAAATGGAGAACGATAAATTTATTTTAAGTGGTATTTTACCCGTTGCAACTTCTTTGGACTTTCCTGTTCGTTTAAGTTCTCGTTCAGGTGGAAAAGCAAAGATTTCCACTAAATTTTATGGCTACCGGGAATGTACTGATATGTTAGGTCAAACCAGAGAGTACAAAGGAATTAGCCCTTTAGATACTTCGAAATGGATTTTGAAAGCACGAAAAGCCTTGCAATAAAAAAGCGCTCTTTTTAGAACGCTTTTGAGAAAATATTTTAGATTTAAAATTAATAAATATCAATTTCATATGGCATTCTTGCCTGTATACCTTGATGATTTGTTATTTCTTTAAGCGCTTTGTAATATTTATATTCACTACCCAGTTCTTTTTTCAAAAAAGAAGCTCTTACATTACCCTGTAATTCTTCCAAGAATTGTTGAAATGGATCTTTTAGTTTTGGGTAATCAACTATTCTATATGATTCAATATTTGCAGCTTCTGCAGCTAAAGCTATAGCATCTTCTAAACCTCCAAAACCATCAATCAGACCATTTTCAATAGCATTCACACCACTCCAAACTCTTCCTTGTCCAATTTTATCAACATCTTCTATAGACATATTTCTACCTTCTCCAACTTTGGTAAGGAAATCATCATAAGTATCTTCAACCATATATTGAAAAACTTCCTTTTCTTCTGCAGAAAACGGTCGTGCGAACGAACCAATATCTGCAAAGTTATTTGTTTTTGCTACATCCACATGTATTCCTAATTTTTCGTTAAGCAATTCTTTACCCGTGAAAAACAGTCCGATTACACCAATTGATCCTGTTATCGAATTAGGGCTTGCAATAATTTTTTCTGCCGGAGCAGCAATATAATAACCTCCTGATGCAGCTACATCTCCAAAAGATACAATTACAGGTTTTGTTTCTTGTGCAAGCTTTACTTCACGCCATATTATATCTGCTGATAAAGCTGCTCCTCCACCTGAATTTATTCTTAAAACGATAGCTTTAATCGAAGAATCCTTTCTTGCTTCTCGAATAGCTCTTGATATACGATTGGAACCTATTGAACCTTCACCACCTTCACCCATAATCATTGTTCCGCTTGCATAAACTACTCCTATTTTGTTTTTTTCTAAAGCTTTGCGCTTTCTGTCAGGTACTTTTGTGTACTTAGATAATGAAACATGTTCAATTTCTTTCTCATCGGTTTTGTTTGTTAACTGAGCAAGTTCTTGTAAAATTTCATCTTTATACTTTAATCCGTCTACTAAACCAGATGTAACTGCCAGCTCAACATCTTTAAGTGATAGGTTGTCGGCTATTTCATTTAGCCTTTTTACACTAATTTCTCGTTCCATTGAGATTCCTTTAAGCATGTGATCCCAAATAGTTCCCATATAAGCCATTATTTGTTGGCGATTTTCATCACTCATTTTATTATACATATAAGGCTCAACATAACTTTTGAATTTGTTATTTTTTCCTCTTACAATTTGTGGTTCCACACCAATTTTTTCCAAACCATCTTTAAAAAACATGATCTCGGAACGCAAACCTACTAAAATGAGGAGACCCTCCGGATTTAAGTAGATTTTATCGGATATACTTGCTAAATAATAAGTGGGTTGTGTATAGGTGTCACTATAACTAACAATAAATTTACCTGATTCTTTAAAATCGATTAGGGCGTTACGGATTTCTTCAATTGTGGCCAGACCTGCTTGTATGAATGTTAAATCCAGATAAATTCCGTCAATATTTGCATCCGATTTTGCTTTTCTAATATTCTTTAAAATATCATTTAATCCTAATTGAGGATTAGGTGCGAAAGTGCTAAAATTAAAATTTTCCATCGGATTGTTATTGCTGCGATCCATTATGGGTTGGTTGAGTTTTATGTGTAAAACCGTATTGGGCTTTATTTTAACTGGTTGATCTTGTGAAGAAACCATTGCCCCAATACCTCCTATAATAATAAAGAACAATAAAATGCTACTTAAAATTATTCCAAGAACAGTAGCTAATAAGTATTTAAAAAAAGCTTTTCATATTATTGTATTTTAAATTTAGTTTAATGATAAAGATTAAAATTAAATTATAAAAACTAATCTACAATCTTAAGAGCTGGATTACCATTTCATAATGGATAAAAACTAATCTACAAACAATAAATTGTGAATTGATGTTTAAATTTATAGTTTAAAAATTACATTTAATTTGATTATAATGAATAAAGTCTTCTTGCTACTTGGAGGAAATCTAGGTAATCGGTTTAAATTACTTGAGCAAGCAAAAAAAAGCATTAAAGTTGAAATAGGCATTATCAAGCTAGAATCTTCAATATACGAAACAACGCCCTGGAAATTTGTTGCCGATCAAGACTTTTTAAATCAGGTTATCCAGATAAACACAAATTTGAAGCCTTATGAAGTTTTAAATAAATGTCTCAAAATTGAGAAAGATTTAGGTAGGGAAAGAAAATCAGATCAATATGAATCAAGAATTATTGACATTGATATTTTATTTTTCAATTATGAAACTATCAGCGAAAAAGATTTAGTTATTCCGCATCCAAGATTACATGAAAGAAGATTTACATTAGAACCACTTGCGGAAATTGCTCCAGAATTTGTTCATCCATTTTTTAATCAGAAGATTAAATCACTTTTAAAAGAGTGTAAGGATGATTCTATGGTAAAAAAGCTATAAGATTACATTTTACTTCCAAAGGCCAAATCCCCGGCATCACCAAGTCCTGGCACAATATACGACTTGGATGTAAGTTCGTCGTCAACATCGCCAGCCCAAATGGTAACATTTTTCATGTTAATATGCTTTTTCACGTAGTTTATACCCTGATTGCTAGCGATTATAGTTACAATATGCGTGTGTTTTGGTTTTCCCCTTTCAATTAAAGCTTTGTATGCAATTTCCATTGAAGCTCCTGAAGCCAACATAGGATCTGAGAGAACCAAAATTTTACCTTCAATATCGGGACTTGATAAATGCTCAAATTGAATAGTGAAAGTACCATCTTTATGATATTTGCGATGTGCCGAAATAAAAGCATTTTCTGCAGTATCTAAATAATTTAGTAATCCATTATGAAATGGTAATCCAGCTCTTAAGATTGTAGCATTTACAATTTTTGAATCAGGTATTGCCATTTTAGATATACCTAAGGGTGTTGTAATTTTCTTTTCTTTAAATTCAAAGTTTTTACTTATTTCATAAGCAAATATTTCTCCAATGCGTTCCATGTTGCGTCTAAATCGCAAACTGTCTTTTTGGATTTCTTTATCACGAAGTTCTGCAATAAATTGGTTTATTAAAGAATTTTTTTGAGCAAGGATATGTATCATATCTATCAAGTTTTAATTAGCAATTTATGAATCCAGGAGAGATTATTTAAATAATATCGTTGAAATTTATACTCGTGAGCTCCAACTCCTGTAA
>JBHOSR010000073.1:0-12415 GCA_042584405.1 Bacteroidota bacterium | reverse complement strand
TATTTGGTTCATATAAAAATCAAATGCTAGTATAAGAAATTGTTTAATATTCTATCTTAGGATAATTAGTAATATGCCGAATATCGTGATATAGTGGTTTCAGTCGTTTATACATACGTTTATATACCTTATTAAACAGTTTTTTATACATATCGCGGTTTTCAGGTATAGGTAAATAAACTTCTCCTGCCCTACACATATTATTTATAGCAGTTTTATAATCAGGATATAATTTTAGTCCCACAACACAATTAATAGCAGCTCCTAAAGCAGAAGTTTCGTATGTATGTGGTTTTTCAACTTTCATATCAAAAATGTCAGCCGTCATTTGTAAAGCATTTTTGCTTTGTGAACCACCACCTGAAACTCTTAGTTTCTCAATTTTAACTCCTGTACGTTTTTGTGTTCGGATTAATCCATCTTTAAGCGCATACGTAAGTCCCTCAATTATTGATCGATATAAATGTGCTCGTGTATGTACATCGCCAAAACCTATAACAGCTCCTTTTGCTTCTATCCCAGGTGTTTTTAATCCAGGAGACCAGAATGGTTGTAAGGTTAATCCCATGGATCCTGGTGGTATATCATTAATTAATTCATCTAAAAGCTCTTCTGTTCTCTGTCCTGTTTTTTTAGATAATTCCACCTCTTTATGTCCAAACTCTTTTTTAAACCAGTTTATCATCCAATACCCACGATAAATCATCACTTCGGTGTTAAAATAATTTGAAACTGCACTTGGGTAAGCTGGGAAATATTTTATTATTTCATAATATTTTTTATGCGTTGTTCCAATAGTTGCAGTAGTTCCATAACTCAAACATGCAATTTCAGGTGAAATACATCCCGAACCTAGTAATTCGCATGCTTTATCAGCTGCTGCTGCAATTACAGGTAAGCCTTTTGGCAAACCCGTTTCTTTGGATGCCTTTTGTGAAATGTGTCCAATTAATTCAGATGGTTTAACTAATTCAACCAGTTTCTCACGTTCAATAGGAAATAACCTGGAATTAATTGCTTTTGGCCTAGCCCACTGCTGCTTTTTAAAATCAAATGGTATATATCCCACATTGCTTCCAACAGAATCAACAAAATTATTAGTCATTCTATAAATATAAAATCCCGATAAGAATACATACTTATATGTATTTTCCCAAATTTCAGGTTGATTCTGACGAATCCAATTTGATTCTCCATCCTTTATTGCATGTGCTAAGGAATCGTACATATTTATTAATTGCAATCCCTTCTTTACAATTCCTTTAGGCCAGTTATGTAGTTTAGCTTTTCGCTGATCTAACCACACAATAGCAGGTCTTAAAGGTTTACCTTCTTTATCAAGATTAACAACTGTACCACGTTGGGTAGTTATGGATAATCCTTTAATATCTTTAATATTTATACTTGAATTATCTATTAAACGCTGTGTTGTTGCACATAAAACATCCCATAGATATTCAGCTTCAAGTTCAGCAAATCCAGGTTGATCTGAAAAATATGGTTCAATTTCTGTTTTTTCAATTTCACAGATATTACCTTGTAAATCAACAATAACCGCACGAATAGATTGTGTGCCCGCATCAATAGCTATAACATATTGTTTTTCTACTTCTTTCATCTAATTTATGAGCAACTTAAATATCTCGATATATTTTCATATACTATCTTGGTAAAGTGAAGATCTTCATCGCATTATCAATTTCTTCAAGTGTTTTTTGATCATCCCATTTTAAATAATGTTTTGCAGTTTCAACAACTTTATTAAATATCTCATCGCCGGGATAACCTAACGTTCCAATTCCTGTTCTTCTAAAAAGTATATCAGCTAAGGTATATGCCATTTCTTTTTTAATAACAAATACAACTTCTGCTAAAATTTCACCATCTTCTGAAACAACGTCCATAAGCGGTTTATCATATAATGCTAAACGAAAAATTGTATGACATTGCAATCCATAGTTTCGTCCTATATAGTTGATAGTGGCTTCAGAAAACATTGGATATCTTAATACAAGTTGACGAATAAAGCTTTCCATATTTTTAATATCAGAATCAACCAGATACCTTTTGCTTGTTACCGATTTGGCAATATTTCGTTTTAACTTTTTTGCAGCTTTTTTAATTACATGTTTTGCCAATTTTCTACTTGTTGTATATTTACCTCCTTCAACTGTAATTAAACCATTTAATCCTTCTGTAGCATTATCGAAAATCTCATATTTGCGCGAAGATTCGTAGGATGCCTCGGCCTGGTTATCAATTAGCGGACGTAAACCACCATACGCAAACTCAACATCCTTATATTCAAGTTTTTCTGTGTTGAAATTATTATTAAACTCATCAATTAATTCTAAAATGCTTTCTTTTGTTACTTTATAATCATCAGGATTGCCATCAAATTCTTTATCTGTAGGACCAATTAGAGAATGATTGCGCCAAGGTACTAGCATTATATGACGCCCTTTTTTAGTCATCATTAAAATTGCATGCTTAAAACATTGCTTTTTTGTAATAATATGAACCCCTTCGGAACGAACAATATGTTGATTTTTTGTTTCATCATTATTTGCAGATTTTATAAGAGTATCTGTCCATGGTCCTGCACAATTTATAGTAAGATCAGCTGTTATGCTATATTCCTTATTATTTAAAAGATCATGAACTTTTACTCCTTTTATAGTATTGTTATCTTTTATAAAAGATGTAACTTTTGCGTAATTAGCAGATTTTGCTCCATAGGTCATTGCTGAATTTAGAATACCTAGTGCTAATCGCTCTGGATTAATATTTTGGCAATCGTAGTAAATGCTTGAACCTGTAAGTTCCATTCCCTGTACACAAGGTTCAAATTGCATAGTACGTTTTGCACCAATAGATCTATGAAATCCCAGTTTTTTCGATTTATCCCAGGTCCAAGCTTTATCTAATGATAACAAATCATATAAAAGCATTCCAACAAATAATACAAATCTGCTATTTTTAAGATTTTTGTATGTGGGTATCATAAAAGGTATTGGATATACATAATTTGGAGCAATATTTTCTAAAATTCTTCTTTCACTAAGTGATTCACGAACCAAACCAAACTCAGCATTTTTCAAATATCTTAAACCTCCATGTATTAATTTTGTGGTTGCTGCGGAAGTTGCTTCTGCAAAATCTCCTTTTTCAAATAACGCTACCCTTAAGCCTTGTGTAGCAGCTTCATAAGCAACTGACACACCAGAAATTCCACCGCCAATAATTATTACATCAAAATGATTATCAAAAGGTTCATCAAATATACGTTTCATATTATATTATTATTTTGGTTGATCGGATTTCAAATTTCAGAAAAAAAATGCTGATAATCCAATTATCAGCACTCTATATCGCATAAATATTTAAATCGAGTTTACTCGTATTTTAAAGTATCTACAGGATTAAGTCTTGCTGCTCTAATGGTATGAGCACTTACAGAGATCATTGTAATTAAAAATACGATGATTACTGGTATCACAAATAGCCAAATTGAAATTGACATTTTAGAAGCGAAATTATTTAACCATAAATTAATACCCCAAACCAAAAATGGAATCGAAATAGCAAGAGCTATTAATATAAGGTATAAATACTCTTTAGAAAAATGAATTAATATATTTGAAACCTTTGCCCCTAGTACTTTCCGAATTCCTATTTCTTTGGTTTTTAAATTAGCTGAATATAATGATAAACCAAATAGTCCTAAGCAAGTTATAAATATTGCCAAGAAAGAAAATATTCCAAAAACATTACCAAATCTTTTGTCAGACTTAAATTGTTCATCGTAATACACATCAAGAAAAAAGAAATCAAAAGGATTTCCTGAAAACAATTTATTCCATTGATTTTCAATGTTTTTTAAATTATCCTTTATAGTTTCAGTTTCAAGTTTAACAGAAAAGGATCCAAATCGACTTTCATCAGGAAGATATCTAAAAATCTGTGGTTCAGGAAGAGCTTTTGGTGACTCATGCCTGTAATCTTTAAGTACACCTATTACTGTATAAATATTATCCCAATAATTAATTTGATTGTTTAGTGCATCTTCAGGACTTTCAAATTCTAACCATTTTACAGCGGTTTCATTAATGATAACAGCTTCTTTATCTAATGGATATTTACGTGAAAAGTTTCTACCATTTATAAATTCCATTTTATAAAGATCAATAAACCTATCGTCAACACCCATTATCATGTAATTCTTACCTGAAGTTGCATCTTGTCCGACTTTAAATATTGCGCCATTATCCCACCATATTTTACGTCCCGGAACTTCAGTAGAGAAAGCTATTCCTTTTACTCCAGTTAATTTTGAGATTTCTTGTTTAAAAGTTTCTTTTCGCTGAATAAATGTAGAATCAATGGCTTTTGGTATATTCACAACTAGCATTTGTTCAATATCAAATCCAAGTTTTTGTGATTGCATATATCTTAATTGTAAAAAAACAGCGAATGTACCGGTTATTAGTATTATTGAGATCATAATTTGAAAAACAACCAAAACTTTTCTAAGATTAATTCCACGAGTTACTGTAACTAGTTTTCCTTTTAATACTTGCACAGGTTTAAAAGATGCTAAGGCAAAGACAGGATACATTCCTGTAATAAATGTTCCAAAAATGTAACTTCCAAACACAAAAAGGATAAACCAGGTCTGGCTCCAAAATTTATAATCGACGGGTAAACCTGTTATATTTGAGAAGACTGGTTTTAATAATTCAATTAAACCTAGTGCTATAATAAGTCCTATTAAGTTAATAATGGCCGATTCTGTATAAAACTGATTAACTAAATTCTTTCGCACGGCACCAAGAACTTTTCGCATACCAACTTCACGAGCTCTTTCCATTGATCTTGAAGTTGTTAAATTAATAAAATTTACCCAAGCTATTAATATTATAAATACTCCTATTATATATAGAAATTTTACCGATTTTTCATCCCCATTTACTTCTTGCTCCTGCAAAAGATTTGATTTCAAATGAATGTCTTTGATTGGTTGCAGGTTAAAATACATTACCATTTTATAATACGATAACATTTCACCTATTTGAAACTCTGTAAATTCAATAAACCGTTTTTCTAATTCGTGTGGAATAGCTTCTTGATTTAATACCAGATAAGTTAAAGCTCCAGTATGGCCCCACGATTGAAGGTAATCATCACCTCTCCATTTAGCCAAATTTGGAAATGCCACTAAGATTTCTGGCTTAAGGTGCGAATTTTCTGGCACATCGTCGTAAACAGCAACCACTTGATAGTCTTCAATCTTATTCATTTTCAATCTCTTTCCTATAGGATTATCGTTGCCGAAATAACGTTTGGCAATACTTTTACTAATTACAATATTATTTGGTTGTGTTAATGCTTTATTGATACTCCCTTCTATTATATCAAAGTTTAAAATGTTAAATATTTCTTGCTCAGCATAATAAATTTTACTTTCGATGAACTTATTTTCTTCATACGCAAAAGTAGCCTCACGTACAGCTAATCGTGCAATTTTTTCGATTTCCGGAAAATTTTCTTTCAATAGAGGTCCAATGACTGGACAGGCAGAAGCAAATTCTACATCGCTGCCATCACTACTAGTTCTTCCATAAGATAAGCGATAAGTATTCTCACTATTAGGATGATAATTATCAAAACTTTTTTCAAAACTTATATAATGAAATATTAAAGCTGCTGCAGCTATTCCTATTGCTAGTCCTGAAATATTTAAAAGAGTAAATATGAATTTGTTAAGAAGAACTCTTTTTGCAATTAATAGGTAATTTTTTATCATAATCAAGGTTAAATTACAGTGTTTAGATGTAAGATTACAATTTTAAATGAAAGTTTAAATGATTAATAATAAAATATACTTATTTATAATTAGTTAATACAAATCAAATAATTTACAATGTGAATTAAAATTTATAATGTATATTGGCAAATAGAACTATTAAATGATTTTAATTATGAAAAAAACCATATTACTACTTTCGGCAATCTTAATTGGATTATATTCATGTAATTATAAAGAAAAAAAGCAAAAAGCCGAATACGAAGCTGATGTGATTAATTCAACATTAATTAAAGTTGGACAGCAAGTTCCAGAATTTAACTATATATCAATAAATAGTGACACACTGAATATTAAAGATTTAGAGGGCAAAGTGGTTTTCATGAATTTCTTTGCCATAACCTGTCCTATTTGCATTAAAGAATTGCCTTATGTAGAAAATGAAATCTGGTCTAAATATAAAAATAACGAGAACTTTGAACTTATCGTATTTGGAAGAGAACATATTGCAGATGAAATGATTACATTTAAAGAAAAGAATGAATATACATTTAATATTGTTCCAGATCCAGAAAGGAAAATTTACTCATTATTTGCAGAGCGATATATACCGCGAAACATAGTATTGGACAGAGATGGTAAAATTGTATATCAAGCAACAGGATTCAATGAGGAGGAATTTGCTCTACTGAAAGAAACTATCGAAAAAGAATTGAATAAATAGAATTTATAAAGAAGAAATTACTGTTGTAGAAATATATCAAAAGACTGGAGTTCCAATAAAAATCTTAAAAGAAACCATTCAATATTTATGTTCGAGGCATACTATAAATCTCCCATTAGTAACTTGAGAATTATCTCGAACGATTCGGATATTATTAAAATTGAATTTACAGATGATTTCTATAAAATGAAGATGATTCCGGTTCAAATACAGGATTGTATTAATCAGTTGGATGAATATTTCAAGGGTCAACGAAAAGAATTTACAGTACGAATTAATCCAGCAGGAACTGAGTTTCAAAGTAAAATATGGAATCTATTGCTAAAAATACCTTTTGGAAAAACCACATCATATATAGATCTTGCTAAACAATATGGAGATGAAAAAGCTATACGTGCTATTGCATCTGCAAATGGAAAAAATCCTATACCTATTATAATACCATGTCATAGGGTAATTGGGCATGATGGAAGCTTAACTGGATATGCTGGAGGATTATTGAAAAAACAATGGTTATTAGAACATGAAGGTGGTTTAGCGCAAAGAACTTTATTTCACTAATAAAATAAAATCACTACCAGGCTCATTATCTCCAAATTCACCAAACCGCGGTTGTGGTTCTACCTTTTCTATATACTGAATTATTTCATTTATAGTTAAAATTCCGTCATTTCCTCCGTAATTTCGAAGCGCTTCCAAAAACTTTCTTGCAAAAGGAGAATGATGTCCAGGGCGTCCATCGGGCACATATTCTTTTCCACCTGAAGTTAAATATAATCTGGTTTTGTATTTCTTTTTGCGTGCTATAAATTCCTCGTTGGTAACTTCTGTATACATATCTGCAGCTCTACTTTTTGATGCAATTAAAGGATCGAATGTACCTCCAAAACAAACATCCATTACAAGCATTATATGATTACAGGGTATATTGTTTATCATGGTTCGAAGATTTGAATGTGATAAATAAGAAGTCTTGGCAACATCATCTGATTTTGAATCGCGAGAAATTACATAACCCTCTTTAAAAACTTCATCATAGATACCATGTCCTGCAAAAAAAATCAATAGATTGTCATTTTCTCCGTATTCCAGTTTTGCATACTCCCGTATCTTTTCAATAGCTTCTTTCAAAGTAGGATTAACTAACAATTCTGCTTGAACATAATAGTTCGATTTTAATTCTTCAGCTATAGTTGTTGCATCAATAACCGGGTTAACAAGTTCTGAAAAAGAATCGTAAATGTTAGTTGCGAATATTATTGCACGATCTACTCCTAATACATCTTCTCCAACAGCTTTTTTCTCGGTTTGTGGCATATCTGATTCTGATCTGCCTTTTTGGATACTTACATTTCTATTCTTCTTTTCGATATGAAAAGGATTCTCAACAGGCGTAACTTGAAAGGTTTTTTTACTAACAGGATGTACAAGTTCAAAATTTGTATATTCGAAAGAAATGCCATCTTTACTTTTTACTCTGTTTGCTTGCAAAAAAGCTTTGCTCCAATTTTCTTTAAATGTTTTAGCTTCCTCAATTGGTATTTTAATACCAGCATCAGTTTCTAAAAATCGAATTTTGTAAATCTGCAGGTCTGCATTATAACCAACTATTCTTTCAATCGGAATTTCAATTTTATCTACTGATTTACTTTTTAAACTGAAATGTTTTTCAGTATGATATTGAAGTTGAGCTAAAACTTCTGATTTTAAATTCTCTCTTCTTTCAGTATACTGAATAGTTGTTTCGAACTCATTTCTTGGAGCTGTTAGTTTCTTATCAAGTTTATTTAATATATTTTCGATAACTTCTGCTGTTAAAATCATTTTCTGTGCAGATGTAAGATCTCCATCCATATAATCGGTAATTAACGATTTTCGCGAAGGGTCAACACCAGTAAGTTCCCAAACTATTGAAGATTTATCGGAACTAAATGAAGTAAGAAATAAACCATCATCGCTAAATGTACCTCCAAAAACATAATCACTATGCCTATAAATAGATTCAAATTCAATCATTTCATTGGCTGTCATTTTTAAAATAACCAAGTCTTCATTTTTACCAAATACAAGATAATCTCCTGTTGAATTATACTTAATCGCTCTGTTAACTCTAATTTTTATACTATCTCTAAAATTTATCTTTTGCCTAACAAGATCATATCTTCTAACCTCATATTGCGACGAAACAACAAATTCATTTTTTGAAGGATGAAAACAAACGTCGTATAGCCAATATTTTAAACTAGCTATGGTATCATTTAAAATATATCTATCATCATTGTATTTATAAACATGGATCATTTTATTATATCCACCAGTAACTAAATAATCATCGTTATAATTAAAGCTTACTCCCATAACAGCATCGTCGTACATAAATTTTTGTTGCAATAGCATCTGATCTTCTTGCCAAACCCAAATACACACAGATTTATCAGATGAAGCACTAGCCAAATATTTTCCATTATGACTAAATTCTAACTTATTTATATTATATGAATGACCATTTAAAACTTGAATAACTTTTTTGTCTTCAAGTCGAATAATTGCAATATCATTATCACTTTTATATTTTGCATAGGCTAAATATTTTTCGTCAGGAGAAAAAGCAAGATGACCACCAAGTGATTTTGGATTACCCTGATGTTTAAATATTTTCTTCCAATCCTTATCGAAAATTTCGAGAGTATTATCACCAACCGTTACAGCAAAATAGTTTCTAAAAGGAGAAAACTTGCTGTCCATAATATAATCAGGATAAGCCTTGAGTTCTTTTTTTTCTTTGTAGGTAAATTCCTGTGTAAATCCTTGAATAAAAAGAAATAACATTAATAATGTCAGTAAGTTTTTCATAATCGTAGGAGTTTTAAACCCAGCAAGTTAAATATTCAAAACTGATTTTTCAAATATAACTGTTTAAAAGTAAATTACGAACGTTTATTAAATTCTTATATTATGATACTTTTCGCAAACGTTTGAAATTTTCGAATGATTTAATAAAGCACCTATTATAGTTGGAGTATATTAATTTATAATATATATAAATCAATGAAAATGAACATAAAAAATTGTATGTTGTTAATTAAATTAGATATGAAAAAACTTGACTGTGGCATTAATTTCATATATTTATGATCGTTAAAATTTAGGTATATAACGGGTATTTCAAAACAGATAAATCAGTAAAAGCTTATTAAACAACAATTTAGAAAACATATTTTTACTGTGCCTAAAAAAATAAAGGTGTTATAAAACATAACAAGTATAACGAATCCAGACTTTATGGATCTAAATGGTAAAATCTACAAAGACTTCTTAAGCAGAGTTGAACGATTTAAAGTTCAAAACGGACCCGATAAAATCAAGAAACAACATGCTAAAGGTAAATTACATGCACGAGAACGTATAGCTTTACTTTTCGATAAAAATTCATTTGAAGAGTTAGATGCATTTGTAACTTCAGCAACACCCGATACGGGTTTTGGTAAAATTGATGAAGCGTTTGGTGACGGAGTAGTAATTGGTCATGGTAGAGTTAATGGCCGATTAGTATACGTATATTCTCAAGATTTTACTGTAATGGGAGGATCTCTAGGAGCTGTTCATGCTAAAAAAATTATAAAAGTACAGGATCTAGCCATGCGTGTTGGCGCACCCATAATTGGTTTAATAGATTCGGGAGGTGCGCGTATTCAAGAAGGTGTTGCGAGTTTATCGGGTTATACAAGTATATTTCATAATAACGTCAGATCTTCAGGTGTTATACCTCAAATATCTGTTATTCTTGGACCTGCAGCTGGAGGCGCAGTATACTCTCCTGCCCTTACCGATTTTGTATTTATGGCCAAAAAGACAAGCTATATGTTTCTTACGGGACCTGATGTTGTTAAAGAAGTGCTAAATGAAGAAGTTACTTTCGACGAATTAGGAGGTGCCGAAACTCATGCACGTAAAAGTGGTGTTGCTAATTTCATTTATGAAGATGAAGAAAATGCAATATTAGGGGTACGAAAATTATTATCTTTTTTTCCATCAAATAATTTAGATAATCCTCCATATATTGAGCCAGCTTCAAAAAGGGATAAAAACGTTGATAAACTAAGATTAATTGTTCCCGACGATCCTAATAAACCTTACGACGTAAAGAAGGTAATTGAATTAATAACGGATATGGATTCATTTTTTGAAGCTTCTAAGCATTTTGCTCCAAATATTGTTACTGGCTTTGCTCGTTTAAATGGAAGAGCAATTGGAATTGTTGCAAATCAACCCAAAATTCTTGCAGGAGTTATAGATATTAATTCTTCAGTTAAGGCAGCTCGATTTGTAAGATTCTGTGATTCTTTTAATATTCCAATTTTAGTTCTTGAAGATGTACCAGGATTTTTACCAGGATTAGATCAGGAGCATAATGGTATTATTAAACATGGTGCAAAATTGTTATTTGCATTTAGTGAAGCTTCAGTTCCAAAAATTACCGTAATTCTTAGAAAAGCGTATGGTGGGGCATTTTGCGTAATGAACAGCAAAAACATTGGTGGTGATTATAATTTTGCTTGGCCAACAGCTGAAATAGCTGTAATGGGACCTGAAGGTGCAGTTTCTATATTATATAGAAAAGAATTACAAAATACAGAAGATCCTAAAAAGTTAAAAAAAGAATTTGCAACAAAGTATAGACATGAGGTTGCAAATCCATATATTGCTGACGAGAAGGGTTATATTGATGAAGTAATTGATCCTGCTGATACGCGAAAAAAGCTAATAACAGCTTTCGAAACATTGGAAAATAAACATGTTGACCAACCTGCTAGGAAGCATGGAAACATTCCTTTATAATAATGATGAATATTGACTTATGAAAATAATAGAATCTATATTAATAGCAAACAGGGGTGAAATAGCCATTCGAATTTCAGAAACCGCAAAACGAATGGGTATAAAAACATTTGGGATAAAAACATCTAAAGAACCGGGCGCATATTATTTGCAGTTTATGGATGAAGTTATCGATTTCACTGAAATTACAAATGATATACCTGAGTTTTTGGATATCGACAGAATTATTTATGCAATAAAAGAATATGATATTGATGCAGTTCATCCTGGTTATGGATATTTAGCAGAGAATCCATACTTTGCTCAAAAATGTATAGACGAAAAGATAATATTTATTGGGCCCTCTCCTGATGCTATTTATAAGTTAGGAAATAAAACAATTGCCAAACAATTGGCATCAAGTCATAATGTTCCGTTGCTTCAAGGAAGTAATGGAAATATAAGAAATATAAAACATGCTAAATTATTAGCTCAAAAAATTGGTTACCCTGTAATTTTAAAAGCAGCTTCTGGTGGAGGTGGCCGTGGAATGCGTATAGTTGAAAAAGAAAAAGAAATTGAAAAAATGTTTCGCATGGCTCAGAATGAAGCTGAAAAAGCTTTTGCTGATCCTTCTGTATTTATGGAAAAATATGTTAAAAATCCACGTCATATAGAATTTCAGGTTTTAGCTGATCATTATGGGAATATTATTCATTTGGGTGAAAGAGAATGTTCAATACAACGAAAACATCAAAAACTGATTGAAGAATCGCCGTCTATTGCTTTAAACGAAGAACTTCGCGCTAAAATGGGCGAATCGGCAATTAACATTGCTAAAGCTTCCAACTACAGAAATGCTGGTACCATTGAGTTTTTACTGGATGAGTTGGGTGATTTTTACTTCATGGAAATGAATACTCGTATTCAGGTTGAGCATCCAGTAACTGAAATGGTAACTGGTTTCGATTTAGTTGAATGGCAAATACGTATTGCACGGGGCGAAAAACTTAATATTAAACAAGAAGATGTAAAACTTAATGGATGGGCTATAGAATGTAGAATCA
>JBHOSR010000072.1:0-12517 GCA_042584405.1 Bacteroidota bacterium | reverse complement strand
AAAGAAAAATCAATTTCATAAATTCGTTTTTCGAAATAATTAATTCGATCACCATAACGATAACCTATTCCCCAACCATTAGTATTTAGCTGAATACCCAATGTTTTTTCGTTACGATAGAAGATTTTTGGCAGATCTTCAGTTGGTTCCTGAGAATATGCGCCTAAAATAATAAAGGAAAGTAGTGAAGCTAAATATAAGAATCTAAGATTCATAAAATAAAAAACTGTCTCAAGGTAAAAGTAATAATTTTGAGACAGATTATGAGTAATAACTCAATATTCCTACGATATATTTATTAAATAATATATTAACTATCCGTTAATTTCGGTTTGCTCTACATTTACTTGGCTATATGCAGGACAATCTTTGCTCTTACAAGAGCTTAAAACTGCAAGTATAAAAAGTGAAAATAGAACTGCTACGACTATTTTTTTCATGATGATTTAGTTATAATTTATATCCTAATTTATTTTACTCAAAACACTTTAATGTGATCAAATCTACTAAAAAAAAACAACAAAATAAAATCTATACATTTTGTTCAACCTCTGTTGTATTATAAGAATATGCCGGGCATGTTTCATTTAAATGACAACTCCCACAAATTATTATAATTGCAAATACTACAAATATTACGCCTATCCTTTTCATTTTATCAATTTAATAAAGTTTAATTTTTAACTATCTAAACAACTACATATACGCATAGTATAATGTATAGTTTCTGCGTTAGAAAAATAATTTCGGACCTTTATCACCGAAATTATGACGTTTATCAAATTTAAATAAAAAACCAGGAATTGTCAATCCCTGGTTATAAAACATTTTAGAATTATGATTTGTTCACTTAGTCAATAACTGGTATTCTTCCAGGTGTCCAGGGAGCTTTTGCATTTTCAATTTTCTCCTCAAGATTTTTTATATCGACTGTAGCAATTGATTTAAGTTTATCAACTAAAACTGGCAAATCTTCCTGAATTATATCATATGCCATTTTACTTGTATTTGTAATTTCTGATGTTGAACTTGACTGTCCCCAAATAATATATTCCAACCTTTTTGATAACGGTACTTGTCTTGGTGGAATTTCTTCAGAGCTAGCTTTAGGAGAACTTCCTTCGAATGAAAACAGAATATTATCTAACTCTTTTTCAATTCTTTCTGCCTCAACCAATAAATCATGATTTGTACCTGGAGTTATAACAATTGCTTGTTTTAAGTATTTTACTTTTTCAATTAATTCTTCATTAAATTCGATAGCTCCAGCCATTATTCTAGTAACTTCAGCTACATCCCTCTGGAATTGCACCATGGCTTTACGATCAGTTGCAGGAAATGTTGAATTGTTAAGCGCTTTAACGCTAAATTCTTTATCCGCTATCAGTTCTTTAAGTTCACCTTTCTCATACATGGATAGTGATACTGTATAATTTCCAGGTAATACCATCCAAAAACCTCTTCCTTCCTTAAATGGATCAAATTTATCATCTGACAAACTAGTTGGGAAAGTACTTGGGTATTTTAAATCCCATGTTACTCTATTTAATCCTTTTGATGGTTTACTGTTTATTTTTTTAATTATATAACCATCTTCGTCTTTAACGGTAAAGATTAAATAAGGAGCTATTTCTTTTGCTTCATCCTCCAATTCTTTCCACAATGGCTGAGGTATTGGTTTACCTTCTTTAAATAATTCTTTTTCCTTTTCCTGTCGCTTTTCTTTTTCTGTTTTTGGCACATCCTTTAAATAATACGAAAAAGTAGCTCCATACTCTGGATTAGGTGAAGTAAAATAAGTTGCACCTTGTCCATATTTTTTACCAGTTTGAACATAATGCAAAGCATCTTTTACTGGAAAAATATGAGATTCTTTCTCAACTAATTCAGGTTTTACTTCTCGTAAAGGAGAAAAATCATCTAAAACATAAAAACCTCTACCAAAAGTTGCTATTACTAAATCACTTTCTCTGGTTTGAATTACCATATCTCGAACAGATATTGTTGGCAATCCAGCTTTTAACTGAACCCATTTTTGACCACCATTATATGAGAAAAATACCCCAAATTCAGTTCCGGCAAACAACAAATCCTTATCAATATGATCTTGTTCAATGGTATGTATGGTTCCATTTTCAGTAAAACCTGTTGTGATTGACTTCCAAGTTATTCCTTTATCACTACTGATCAAAAGATATGGTTTGAAGTCATCTCTTTTTCTGTTATCAAATGAAGCATAAACTATATTTTCATCATAACGTGAAGCAAAAATATCACTTACGTATGTATTAGCAGGAATACCTGGAAAAGTTTTAATTTGTCTCCAGTTTTGTCCTCCATCTTCAGTGATCGAAATTACACCATCGTCGGTACCAGCGTAAATCAAACCTTCTTTAACTGGAGACTCAACTAATGAGATTATCATACCGAAAAGTGAAGTTGATACATCTTTTTGTACTGCGTCGGCGCTCCAATATTTACCCATAACTGGCCAAGAGTTTCGGTCAATTTTTGCTGTTAAATCGTCACTTATAACTTCCCATGTATTACCTCTATCTTCGCTTTTGAATACAACATTAGCGGCCATATATAAACGAGAATTTTTATGAGGACTTAAAATAAAGGGAGTGTTCCAATTCCATTTATAGGTTAATTCGCCTTTTGCTGGTTGAGGCTTAATATATAAATCTTCACTACTTTTTTTATCATAACGATAAACATTTCCATACTGGTATTCATTGTAAACTATATTGGGATTTTCAGGATCAATTTGCGACCAAAATCCATCACCACCAATAGTAACAGTCCAATCACCACTAGTAATACCTCCTCTACTTAAAGTTCTTGATGGACCAACACAACTGTTATTATCTTGTGTTCCTCCAGTAACATTATAAAATGGGTAATCATAATCAACACCAACCCTATAGAATTGAGTTACTGGCAGATTAGATATATGTCGATAATTTTTACCATCATCATAAGTAATATATACACCACCATCTCCACCTATAATCCAGTGATCTGTGTTCTTTGGATTGATCCATAAAGCATGATCATCAACGTGTCTTTCTTTCAATCCTAATCGACCCCATGTTTTTCCTCCATCATAGGTAACATGAGAGAAAGTTTCTACAGAAAAAACTTTATTAACATCAACAGGATCGCAATAAATTTCATTATAATACTGCCCGCTTGAAGAATGGTCACTCATTTTCACCCAAGACTCACCTCTGTTGGTTGAACGATAAAAACCTCCTTTGTTTTCTGCTGCCTCGATAATTAAATATAAATAATCAGGATTTACAGGTGAAATTGCAATTCCCATTCCACCCTTATGCATATCAGGAAGTCCTTTTTCAATTTTCTTCCATGTTTTTCCTCCATCCATTGACTTTTGAACTCCAGATTCTGGACCACCTCCAATTTTAGTATGTACATGTCGACGACGTTGTTCTGTAGTTACATATATAACGTTAGGATCTCTAGGATCTAAAAGCACATTATTTACGCCTGTATTTTCACTTATATTTAATACTTTACCCCATGTTTTTCCTCCATCCAAAGTTTTATACAAACCTCTTTCTCCGCCAGGTCCCCAAGCAGATCCTTCTGCTGCCACATAAACAATATCAGTATTATTTGGATCAATAGCAATCATACCAATATGTCTGGATTCTTTTAATCCCATATTCTCCCATGATTCTCCTCCATCAATAGTTTTGTAAATACCATCACCATAGCCTAAAGCACGTTGATGATTATTTTCACCAGTACCAGCCCATACAACATTTGAATTTGTAGGATCCATTGCTAATGCCCCTATTGAATATGAGCCATAGCTATCGAACACAGGTTTAAATGTTATACCATTATTATTTGTTTTCCAGATATTACCAGATCCAACTGCAACATAAAATTCTGATGGATTTTCAGGATTAACCGCAAAATCTGCAATACGGCCTGATGCATATGCAGGACCTAAGCTTCTGAATTTTAATCCACTTAAAATTGAAGAATTAATCGGATCTTCTTCCTTTTTAGGTTCTTCCTTTTTAGCAAAAAGATTAGTTGCTGAAAATAAAAAACCAACTAAAATAAATTGCGCGAGTATTGCTCGCACTTTCAATTGTTTGCTCTGAAGAATTTTCATTATTATTTAAATTTGGTTAGTATCAGGTTAGATAAATAAAATTATGAATAAAAAAACACTTTAAAAACTCAAGTGTTCAAAATATAAAATTTTAGACTTGATTATTTATTAATAGTTTAAATCACCAATAATCAAAAAGCTCCTTAATTTTAAGGAGCTTGATTATCTAATTATTTGAAGTTATTTAGGAAGTTTAACTTTATAATCGACTTTAAATTTTCCCTTTGTAATTGCCAGTAATTTGCCTTTCAACAATCGTTTCTTGATTGGAGCTACTTTATCAGTAAATAAGATACCTTCGGTATGATCATATTCGTGTTGTATAACTCTGGCCGCCATCCCTTCAAACCATTCATCATGAAAATTAAAATTCTCATCGTAATACTCCATTCTAATTTTTGAAGGACGTACAACATCTTCACGCAAAAGGGGGATACTTAAGCAACCCTCATTAATAGTAATATCATCTCCTAATTTTTCAGTGATTTTTGCATTTATAAACACTTTTTTAAATTCTTTTAATTGGGGCTCATCTTCTTCCAGGGGTGAACCATCAATAACAAATAATCGAATAGATTTACCTACCTGAGGAGCTGCCAAACCTAATCCATCTGATTGATACATTGTTTCCCACATATCTCTAATAAAATCATCCAATAATGGATAATCCTCATCAATTTCCTTAGCTACTTTTCTTAATACAGGCGAACCATATACAACTATCGGATAAATCATTTTTATTTAATTCTTTGTTCTAAATATGATTGTAATATTATTGTTGCACTTATTGTATCTACAAGTGCTTTATTTTGACGTGCTTTCTTTTTTAATCCTGCATCAATCATTGTTTGTTGTGCCATTTTAGATGTAAATCTTTCATCCACTAATTTTACTTCAACCTCTGGATAGGTTTTTGTTAATTTTCTCAAAAATGGATTAATAAACCTAACAGCTTCAGATGCCTGATTGTTCATTTGTTTAGGATATCCCACTACTATACATTCTACATTTTCACGTTCAAGATACTCTTTTAAAAAATCCCAAATATCTTTAGAATGAACTGTTTTTAATGCATTAGCTATTATTTTTAATGGATCAGTAACTGCTAATCCAACCCTTTTTCTTCCGTAATCAATAGCTAAAATTCTTCCCAAAGCTTTTCAAAATAAGATTTACAGCCGCAAAGTTATAAATTTTACACCATTAATATTAAAATAAAAATACATTAATCAATAGTTTTAAAATTTTACCTATTTTCATAAATTGCTTTTTTTTATTAAAAATATATAAAAAATTTTATGGACAAGGTAAAACGGATAGCACTAGTTGCTCATGATAACAGAAAAAAAGATCTTCTTGATTGGGTTGAATGGAATTGGGAAACATTAGCAGAACACGAACTTATATGCACTGGAACTACTGGAAGCTTAATTGATGATTTAATCAACCATAAAATGAGTGAAATTAATAAACCTCGAAAAGAGATAAAAAAATTAAAATCAGGACCTTTAGGAGGAGACCAACAACTAGGGGCGTTAATATCAACAGGAGAAATTGATTTATTGTTTTTTCTTTGGGACCCGATGCAACCTCAACCGCATGATGTTGATGTTAAGGCATTATTGCGTATTGCGGTGTTATACAATATACCCATGGCTTGCAATCGTTCCACAGCCGACTTTATAATATCATCAAATTTAATAAATGAAAAATATCAACCTAAGGTAAAGGACTACTCTAATTATTTAAAACGTGAAATTACCTAATAAAAAACCTTGATAAAATCAAGGTTTCTTTTTTTATATTACTGGATTATTTTTCAATAACTCATCAGCGCTGTGCATCAGAATATCAACATACTGAGCTCTCAAATATGCATAGGGATCTTTACAATTTTTTTGAGATAATTTACCTCTAAAATCATTAATTGTTTTATAACCCTTATTATCCATCCATTCTTCTAGCCTGCTAACAATCTTTGATATCTGACCAATTTTATTTTTATATAGAGTACTAACAACTTGAACGGCATCTGCACCTGCCAATAACATTTTAACAGCATCATCACCATCAAAAATACCGGATGAACTACAAATATTAGCTTTTATTTTCCCGTGCAACAAGCCTGCATAACGCAAAGCTAGTCTATGATCTCCTTTATGACTTAAATTAAAAGGAAATATATGTTTTTCCTCATTAATATCTATTTCGGGCTCAAACATCCTGTTGAATAAAATCAAACCATTCACACCTATTTTATCAATTTCAGAAATAATATTCAAAAGGTTGGTATAAAATGAACTTAGTTTAACAGCAACAGGAATTTTTACTGCTTTTTTTACCGCTTTTATTATTTTTAATTTATGTTCTTCTAAACTTTGCCCAGTATTTTCAAATTTCTTTTGTGATTTATATAAATTAATTTCCAATGCATCTACGCCAGTTTCTTCAATTAATTTAGCATATTCAACCCAAGTTTCCTCATAAATAGCATTTATACTTGCTATAACAGGAACTGAAGTATTCTCTTTTATTCTTTTAAGGTGTAATAGAAATTCTTTAGGTCCAGCATGGTGCATGTCCGGATACATTCTGGTCGATTCAGCATGTCGGTCATTATAAGCTGACATACTTTCATCAAAATCTGCAGATTCAAAGTTAACCTGCTCTTCAAATAATGATTTATAGACAATAGCACCTACTCCAGCCTCCTCCATTGCTTTTACATTTTCGATTTTCATTGCAAGGTTACAAGAACCTGCAATAATAGGATTTCTTAGCTTTAATCCCATATAGGTTGTACTTAAATTTGCCATTTGTTAAGGGTTTTATAAGTTAAACTTAAGTGTTTATATATTTTACTAACAAGATACAAAAAAATTAGTTCAAATATTGTTTAACCTATTTAATATTTCATATAATTAATATTTGCTTTTACTATTTTTTAAAAATAGTTAAACAAAAAAAGCAGGATTAAAATAATCCTGCTTTTTAATTGAGTTATAATAAAATTAGGTTGTAGCTAATCTTTTATAGCTATTATATCTCCATTTTGCATCTTTTTCAGCTTGCTTGAATAAAATTTCTGCGTCTTCTGGGAACGATTTCTGTAATGAAGTATAACGAACCTCACTCAACAAGAAGTCTTGGAATTTATTCCACTCGGGCTCTTTTGAATCTAGTTCAAATGGATTTTTACCTTCAACTTCCAACAATGGATTATAGCGATATGTATGCCAATATCCAGCTTCAACAGCTAATTTTGTTTCTAATTGAGTTTTACCCATTCCTAGTCTTAAACCATGATTTATACAAGGAGCATATGCTATAATAAGCGATGGTCCAGGATAGGCTTCTGCTTCCTTAATGGCCTTGAAATACTGGTTTTGGCTAGCTCCCATTGCAACCTGTGCAACGTAAACATATCCATAAGACATTGCCATCATTCCCAGATCTTTTTTACGAGTTCTCATACCTGCGGCAGCAAATTTAGCAACTGCACCTATCGGTGTAGCTTTTGATGCCTGGCCTCCAGTATTTGAGTATACTTCTGTATCAACCACTAAAACATTAACGTCTTCACCGGAAGCTAAAACATGGTCAAGTCCTCCATAACCTATATCATAAGCCCAACCGTCACCACCAAAAATCCATACTGATTTTTTGATTAAATATTGTTCTAATGCCAATATATCTTTTGCAATTTGAGCTTTTTCCTTTTTACAAACTTTTACAACTTTTGCAGATGCTTCTTTTGAACCTTCAGCATCATACATCTTTTCAATCCACTCTTTAAATGCAGCTTGAGTATCAGTTGCAACATCGTCCATTGAAGCATTCATTTTTTCTGCTATTCTTGAACGAAGCTTATCAACACCCACATGCATACCTAAACCATATTCAGCGTTATCTTCGAATAATGAGTTAGCCCAAGCTGGACCTTTTCCTTCTTTATTAGCACAATAAGGAGTAGATGGAGCAGAACCACCATAAATAGATGAACAACCTGTCGCATTTGCAATCATCATTCGATCACCATACAGTTGGGTAATTGCCTTAATATATGGAGTTTCACCACAACCTGCACATGCGCCACTAAATTCAAATAATGGTTGAGCAAATTGACTATTCTTAACACTTTTTTCTTTTGGTAAAATAGTATCCTTATAACCAACTTTTTTATGCATATAATCCCAACGCTCATTTTCTACAAGTTGAGAATCTAGAGGTTTCATTTCTAATGCTTTTGTCTTAGCAGGGCAAACATCAACACAGTTACCACAACCTGTACAGTCAAGTGGACTAACTTGCATTCTGAATTTATATTCTTTTGTACCGCCAGTACCTTGAAGAACATCTGTTCCTTTAGGTGCCTTAGCAGCTTCTTCCTCTGTTAATAAGAACGGACGAATTACTGCATGTGGACAAACATAAGCACATTGATTACACTGAATACAACTTTCTGGAATCCATTCAGGAACAGTAACTGCAATACCGCGTTTTTCATATTCAGTTGTTCCTGCTGGGAATGTACCATCTTCTCTACCTAAAAATGCACTTACAGGTAAATCGTCTCCTTTTTGTGCATTTATTGGTTCAACCACATTCTTAATAAAATCTGGGATATCTCTATTATCAGTTCTTGTCTTAACCTTAATGTCTTTCCATTCGGTTGGAACTTTGATTTCCTCAACATCACCACCACGATCAACTGCAGCTTTGTTCATGTTAACGATATCTTCACCTTTTCTACCATATGATTTAACGATAGCCTTCTTCATTTCTTCAACTGCGCCTTCGTATGGAATTACGTTTGAAATTTTAAAGAAAGCCGACTGTAGAATTGTATTTGTTCTATTTCCTAAACCAATTTCTTCAGCAATTTTAGTTGCATTAATAATATATACTTTTATATTCTTCTCTGCTAAAGTTTTCTTCATTTCATCAGGAAGATGATTTTTGGTTTCTTCAACATCCCAAATACTATTTAGTAGGAAAGTTCCTCCTTTTTTGATTCCTCTTAACATATCGTATTTATCAAGATATGCTGGAACATGACATGCAACAAAATCTGGAGTTCCAACTAAATATGGTGAACGAATTGGAGAATCCCCAAAGCGTAAGTGTGAAGTGGTTATTCCACCTGATTTTTTTGAATCATATGCAAAATAAGCCTGAGCATATTTATCGGTTGAATCACCTATTATTTTTATGGAATTTTTATTTGCACCAACAGTACCATCCGATCCTAATCCATAAAATTTACCTTCGAATGTTCCCTTTGGAACAACACTAATTTCTGGTAATAAAGGCAATGAAGTAAACTTAACATCGTCAACTATACCAACTGTAAAACGATTCTTAGGTTCTGCTAATACTAAATTATCATATACAGAAATAATTTGAGCAGGAGTTGTATCTTTTGAACTCAATCCGTAACGGCCACCAACAACTATTGGAGCATTTTGTTTTCCATAGAATAATTCTCTTACATCAAGATATAATGGTTCTCCATTAGCACCTGGTTCTTTGGTTCTATCTAATACAGCAATACGTTTTACTGATTTTGGAAGAACCTTCAAGAAATATTTCTCAGAGAATGGTCTATATAAATGAACAGAAATTAATCCTACTTTTTCGCCCTGAGCTATCTTATAATCAACTACTTCTTTAATAGTTGAAGTAACCGAACCCATAGCAATTATGATATTTTCAGCTTCCTCGTGCCCGTAATATGTAAATGGATGATATTCACGTCCCGTTAATTTTGTAATTTCCTGCATGTATTCTTCAACCAAATCAGGAATTGGGTCGTAAAATTTGTTTGCTGCTTCGCGAGCCTGGAAGTAAATGTCAGGATTTTGAGCAGTTCCACGAGTTACAGGATGTTCTGGATTTAAAGCATTATCTCTAAATTTCTGTAATGCATCAAAATCAAGCAACTTAGCCATATCGTCATTCTCGAAATACTCAACTTTTTGAATTTCATGAGAAGTTCTAAAACCATCGAAGAAATGGAGGAATGGTATTCTTGATTTAATTGATGCAAGATGAGCAATACCAGCTATATCCATAATTTCTTGAACACTGCCAGTTGCAAGCATGGCAAAACCTGTATGTCGTGTGCTCATAACATCGCTATGATCACCAAAAATTGAAAGAGCCTGAGCAGCTAAACTTCTTGCACTTACATGAAATACTCCAGGTAATAATTCACCAGAGATTTTATACATATTAGGAATCATAAGTAACAATCCCTGTGAAGCAGTAAATGTAGAAGTTAATGCACCAGCTTGCAAAGAACCATGTACAGCACCTGCTGCACCACCTTCTGATTGCATTTCAACAACTTTTACCTGGTCACCAAAGATATTTTTACGTCCGAATGAAGCCCACTCATCAACATATTCTGCCATAGTTGAAGATGGAGTAATCGGATAAATCGCTGCAACTTCACTAAACATATACGCTACATGAGCAGCTGCATAGTTACCGTCACAGGTTATAAACTTCTTGTTTTTTGACATTTCTAACTCCTTGATTTATTTATTAAAAGATAATTGACTTTTTTTTTGGAACTACAAAATTATAACAAAAATCTCATTTTATAGCACTCTTACAGTGGAAAAGAACCTAATCCTTAACTTATTCATTTTAATTTCAAATAAGGTTATATCTCCCTAATACACAAATAAAAAATGCGGATCTAAATCCACATTTTAAGTTATATTGTGTTGTGAAACATTTAGTCATTCATTGAAATGATAAATTCTTCGTTTGTTTGAGTTTTAACCAAACGATCTCGTAAAAACTGCATTGCTTCCACTGAGTTCATATCTGTTAAGAAATTACGTAAAACCCAAATTTTATTCAACATCTCTTGATCTATTAATAGGTCTTCACGTCTTGTACTTGATGCAGTAATATCAACAGCAGGATAGATTCTTTTATTTGAAAGTTTACGATCAAGTTGAAGTTCCATATTACCTGTACCTTTAAACTCCTCGAAAATAACTTCATCCATTTTAGAACCTGTTTCAGTTAATGCAGTTGAGATAATTGTTAAAGAACCACCTTCTTCTATATTACGCGCAGCCCCAAAGAATCTTTTGGGTTTATGCAATGCATTTGCATCAACACCACCCGATAATACTTTACCTGATGCCGGTGATACTGTGTTAAATGCACGAGCCAAACGAGTAATTGAATCTAATAATATAACACAATCGTGACCACATTCTACTAATCGTTTCGCTTTTTCAAGAACAATATTTGCAACTCGAACGTGACGCTCTGCTGGTTCATCAAAAGTTGATGAAATAACTTCAGCGTTTACACTTCGTGCCATATCTGTTACCTCTTCAGGACGTTCATCAATTAAGAGAACAATCATATAAACTTCAGGATGATTTGCCGCAATTGCGTTTGCTATTTCTTTTAACAATACTGTTTTACCAGTTTTTGGCTGAGCAACAATTAATCCACGTTGTCCTTTGCCAATTGGAGCAAACATATCAACTACTCGTGTAGATAATTTATCGTTTTTATTATTGTTAATTGTGAATTTTTCTTCAGGAAATAATGGTGTTAAATAATCGAAAGGCACCCTATCTCTTATATAATCAGGACTTCGTCCATTTATTTTCTCAACTTTAATTAAAGGAAAATACTTTTCTCCTTCTTTTGGTGGTCGAATTGTTCCTTCAACCGTATCTCCTGTTTTTAAACCAAAAAGTTTTATTTGTGATTGAGAAACATAGATATCATCAGGAGAGTTTAAATAATTATATTCTGAAGATCGTAAAAATCCATACCCATCAGGCATTATTTCTAAAACACCTGAATTTATAATAATACCATCAAACTCATATGACTTATCATTTCGTTTATCGTGTGTTCTTTTAGTAAACTGACCGTCTTTAGAGGGTCTTTGTAAATTTCTTTTACGAAATGAATCATCCTTATCAGTAGTAACTTTAGTTTCTTTTTTTTCTGTGCTTTCATTTTGCACTGTTTCGCGAAGAGGTTCCTTTATTATTTCAGGCTTTTCGTCTCGTTTTATGTTTATTGTCTTTTCAACTTTAATTTTTACCTCTGGCTTTTCTTTTGGAACCACAGTCTCAATTTTACGGGAAGCACTAATAGAAGGTTTTGATTTTTCGGTAATGCGTTTACGTCCAGAAGGTTTTCTGTCTGATTTCACATCAGAAGTTGCGTTAATTGCTTGTTGGTCAAGGATTTTATAAATTAAATCTTGCTTTTTTAATGACTCAACTTTTTTAATTTGCAATCCTTTAGCTATATCTCTTAGTTCAGAAACTAGCCTCTTATTCAATTCAAGAATATCGTACATTGTATTTATTT
>JBHOSR010000071.1:0-12630 GCA_042584405.1 Bacteroidota bacterium | reverse complement strand
AAATTAGTATCACTCCTTAAATAGCAAAGTTCATACTTCAAATTGTTTTACTCATCGATTTTGTCTTGCTCCGATTAGTTAAATCATAATATTTTTGACTCGAGATTAATTTAAAAAAAACAGACTCGATGAAAAGAATATTATTTATAACTGTATTTACAATAATCATAAGCCAGATATACTCACAAAATACTGTACTGGAAGATTATATACATGAAGGTTTAGAAAGCAATCTTGCCATAAAACAAAATCAAATGGCATTGGAAAGTGCACAATATGCACTTAAAGTAGCAAAAGGGATGTACTTACCTACCGTATCAACACAGTCAAGATACTCTTTTGCAAAAGGAGGTAGGACTATTGATTTCCCAATAGGAGACTTAATGAATCCTGTTTATAGCACATTAAATGATATGCTTGAAGCACAGGGAGGAACAGCTCAATTTCCAATGGTTAATAACGAACAAATTAACTTTTTAAGAGAACAGGAATACGAAGCTAAAATATCAATAACTCAACCAATTTACTATCCTTCAATTGCTATTAATAAAAGAATTGAAGAGCAAAAGTTGTTCATGTCTGAAATTGAATTGGAGCAGTATAAACGTGAGTTAATTTTCCAAATAAAAGAAGCCTATTATAATTATATGAAAGCCATACAATATTATGATTTAATACATAAAACTAAAGAAGTAGTAAATGAAAATCACCGGGTTACAAAAAAGTTAATGGAAAATGATATGGTAACTCTTGATGCCGTTCTACGTGCAAAATCAGAGGTAAGCAAAATTGAGCTTTACGAAACGGATGCTATAAAAAATACTGAGATGTCAAAAAGCTATTTTAATTTCTTGTTGAACAGAGATTTGAATGAAGATGTTATTATTGGTTCACAAGCCGAAATTTTTACAAATCCCGAACTGAACCAATTAACTCAAAATGCTTTAGATGATCGTCAAGAAATACAGTTGCTCGAACGGCAGATAAAAATAATGGATCATGTAGCTGACTTAAGTACTGTAGAAATGTTACCAAACTTAGTTTTTGCTGTTGATTATGGTATACAAGGAGAGGAATTAACAATAGACAGTGAGTCGGATTTTATTATTGGTTCATTTGTTTTAACCTGGGATTTGTTCAGTGGCAATACAAATAGAAACAAACGAAAACAAGCAATCATTCAGAAGGAGCAGGTTAAGTATAGAAAAGAGGAAGCAGGTAATCAGATTAAACTTGAAGTAAAACAAGACTTTTATGAAGCGAACCAACAAGTTAAAAACCTGGAATTAGCTGAAACACGAAGTTCGGAAGCCGCAGAAGTATATAGAATTATTGAGAAGAGATATCGTTTGGGTGAAGCACAATTAATTGAATTATTGGATGCCCGAAATAATATGACTGAATCAGAATCACAGGTGATATTAACCAAATACGATTATCTGGTAAGTATTGCAAGATTAGAAAAAAGTTCAATCACATCTTTGGTATTATAATGTTGTGTTCAAGACCTATTTTTTCATGTTCACTCTAAATTAGTTTACATGGTATTAAATGAATATTAAAATTTGCAAAGGATTAATTTATTATAAATCAAATTATAAAGCGATGAAAAAGAGTAAGATATTAAATTATACAATAATGAGTTTCCTATTACTAGTTGTTGGTGTTACAGCAGAAAGTTGTAGTAATTCAGAAGCAAGTGTTCAAGATAATGACGATAAGGGAATACCTGTTAATGTAACTAAATTGGAAAAAGAAGAGTTTTCGATTCCTATTAATGTGTCAGGTAATATAAGTGCCAGCAAAGAAAGTCGATTAAGTTTTAAAACTGGTGGTATTATCGAATCAATTTTTGTTGATGAGGGAGATAAAGTTAAAAAAGGACAAGTATTAGCAAAACTTGATTTAAATGAGATACAAGAACAAGTAAATCAGGCAGTAGTTGGATTAGAAAAAGCAAAACGCGATTATAATCGTGTACATGCACTTTATACTGATACGGTAACTACCTTAGAACAGTTTCAAAATGCAAAATCAGCTTTAGATGTTGCTACGGCTAATTTAAATATTGCGAAATATAATTTGAAATTTTCAACTATTAATGCACCTTCCGATGGAGTGATTCTTAAAAAATTCTTCGAAGAAGATGAGATTGTTGGAGTAGGTAATCCAATATTCTATTTTGCTTCAGCAGAAGATTCTTGGCAATTAGTTGTTGGAATTTCAGATAAAGATATTGTTAAACTAAGTATTGGTGATAAAGCTATAATTAAAACCGATGCATGGCCTAATGAGGATTTAAATTGTTCTGTTTCGAAAATTGCTAACGCTCCTGGACAATATACTGGATTGTATGAAGTTGAACTTTCAATTGAAAATCCAGAAGTTAATTTAAAACATGGTTTTTTTGCGAAAGGTGAAATTTATCCAACCGAAGTAAAGGAATGTTATAGCTTGCCAATCGATGCAATACAAGAAGGAATCGGAAATCTTGTATTATTCTACACGGTTAGCGAAGACGGTAAATTTGCTGTTAAGCAAGAAACCAAGATAATAGCAATGTTAGAAAACAAGGTATTTATTAATTTGAATAATCTTAGAGATGATATGCTAATAATAGTTGAAAAACAAAAAGAATTAAAACATCTAGATAAAATAAAAGTAATTAATACAAACTATTTAGCAGTAGCAGATTAGATTTTTTTCACAGTGAGTTATTCTCATTGATTACTACTCCAGGCTTAATTTGGTTAGGATTAAGCCTGGTTTTAAAAACAAACACAATGTCATTCCGGATTGCGCGAAGAGAAATTCCGGAATCTATTAAAATTAGAAAATATTAAACAGGTTCCTGTTCCTGAAAACTCTCAGGACACAAGAATGACAAACAAAAACAAAATGAAAATTCCAAAAATAGCCATACAAAATTATCAGTTTACCATTGTAATATTCTTATTGGTGACCTTATTTGGTATTATATCATATTTCACAATGCCAAAATCTGAAGATCCTTATATGGATTATAATGTTACAACCGTATTAGTTATTAATCCAGGTGCATCTCCTGAAGACATGGAAACTCTCGTGGCAGAGCCATTGGAAGAATCTTTTAATGAGATTGAAGGAATAGATAAAATAACTTCAAGAATTTCTGATGGTATCTTTTATTCGTTTGTCGAATTTGAATATGGCGAAGATTACGATAAAAAACATCAGGAGGTTCTTCAAAAGATTAATGAAAAACGTGATGAGCTGCCTGAAACAATTATAAGATTAGAAGCTATGCAACCATCAGTTTTAGATGTTTGTATTTATCAGTTAGCATTTGTTTCAGAAGGAGCAACTCCCGCCGAAGTTAAAAAAGAAGCTGAAGATTTAAAACGTAAAATCGAGAAAGTTAATGGAGTAAGAGGTGTTGAATTAAGTGCGGAGCAGGATTTAGAAGTTCGCATAACTGTAGATATGGAACGTATGGCTGCATATAATATATCAATTGGTAGAATTATTTCTATTCTGCAGAGCGAAAATATGAGTATCCCCGGAGGAAGTATTGATTTGGGAAATAAAAAATTCAATGTTTTAACAAGTGGTTTGTATAAAAGCCTTGATGATATAAGTAATACGGTTATTAATACTGGCCCTGAAGGAATTCTTCGTTTAAAGGATGTGGCAACTGTAGAATTTGATTACGATAAACCTGAGGTATTAGCACGATTGAATGGTAAGGAGGCATTGTGGTTATCTGTAGAGCAAAAAAGTGGGATAAATATTTATAACTTATCTGATAATATCGATGAGAAGATAGATGGTTTTAAAGAGACCTTGCCAGATAATATTAGAATAGAAACAGTTTTAAAGCAAGCTGATGGTGTTAAAGAACGAGTAAATGGTTTCTTTATGAATTTCTTACAGGGAATATTACTTGTAGGGATTATCATATTTGTTGCACTTGGTGCCCGACCATCACTAATTGTAATGATTGCAATTCCGGTATCTGTATTTGTGGGAATAGGATTAATTGATGTTTCTGGATATGGAATTCAGCAAATGTCAATTGCGGGGCTAATTATTGCACTCGGAATGTTGGTAGATTCTAGTATTGCTATGGTGGAAAATATTTATCGTTATATAAATTTGGGATTAAAACCTAAAGAGGCTGCAATTAAGGGAGCATCTGAAATTGGTGGAGCATTAGTTAGTTCAACTATTACAACTATACTAGCATTTGCACCAATGTTAATGATGGGAAATGATGTTGGTGATTTTATCCGAAGTATGATTCTTATTGTAATATATACTTTAACAATTGCATTGTTTGTTGCTTTATGTTTAACTCCATTCATTAGTAGTAAAGTATTAAAGAAAAAGAAAGAGAGAAAAAAAGATTCTTTATTAAAAAGATTTATAGATAATTATTATACAAAATGGTTAAAATCAGCATTAAATAGACCTAAACTTGTAGTAATTATAAGTTTATTAATATTCTTAGGATCAATTTCATTATTACCACTAATTGGAGTTAGTTTCTTTCCAAAGGCCGAAAAAAGCCAGTTAATGATAACCGTAAAAGGTATAGAGGGCTCAAATTTAGGTAACACAGAAAAAGCAGTAAAATATGTTGAGTCTATTGTTAACGAGTATCCTAAGGTAAAGAAAGTAGCTTCAACTATTGGCGAAGGAAATCCGCAAGTATATTACAATATGCTAAAACCAAATCCCTCTTCTAAAATAGGTCAGGTTTTTGTCGTTCTTGAATCATCTGTGTTAAAAAATATGGATAATATAATTGCGGATTTAAGAAAAGAGTTTGATAATTATCCGGGAGCTAAAATTGAAGTAAAGGAATTTGTTCAAGGGCCTCCAGTTGATGCTCCTGTACAAATCAGATTATTTTCTGACGATCTAGATGATTTAAAATCTGTAGCTTCTGATGTTGAAGAAATATTTATGAATGTTCCAGGAATTATTAATATTAATAATCCTTATTCAGTAGATAAAACAGATTTGAAAATAAATATTAATCGTGAAAAAGCTGGAAAATTAGGAGTAAACATTGCAGATATTGATGTAGCTGTTCGTGCGGTTGTTAATGGTTTAGATGTCGGAAATTATCAAGATAAATTCGGTGAAAAGTACGATATCGTTGTCAAAGCTCCAGAACAAGATATAAAAGATTTAAATTGGATTAATAAAACCTATGTTTCAAATTTTACAGGTACTCAAATAAAACTTTCGCAGGTTGTGGACATTGAATTTGATAAGAATATTAAACGTATTGATCATTACGATTTGGAACGTTATGTATCCATAATGGCTGATGTTGATGAAAATATTCAATCCATTGATAAAGCAACAAAACAAGTAATTGCACAATTAGATCAATATGAATTTCCTAAAAGTACGACATATATGGTTGGTGGAGAACAGGAGAGCAGAAGTGATAGCTTTGGTGGATTGGGACAATCTTTATTGATTGCATTGTTAGGAATATTTGCCGTATTAGTATTACAGTTTAAATCATTCAAACAACCATTAATAATTTTTACCGCAATTCCTTTATCAATTACAGGTGCATTTTTAACGCTAATGTTGTTAGGTTATTCATTCTCATTCATGGCATTTGTAGGTTTAACAAGTTTAATGGGAATTGTAATTAATAGTAGTATAATTCTGGTTGATTATGCAAATCAGTTAAAAAGCGATGGTTTAAATACTTTACAAGCAGTTATTGAGGCATCCAGAACTCGATTTAATCCAATATTTTTAACAACCATTACAACAGTAGCCGGGTTATTACCTTTAACTGTTTTAGGAGGTAAAATGTGGGCACCAATGGGATGGGCAATCATTGGAGGTTTAATTTTCTCTACATTGTTAACATTAGTGTTAGTTCCTGTGTTATACTTATTATTCTCTAACGGAGATAAGAAACTTGTTGCTAATTAAAACGTATTATTAGTTCAAGAATATTTTTTGTTAATTTGAGATTACAAATTTAATATACTGATGAAATTAACTTGGCATAAATTAAAGCTTATCATTATTGCAGGAACAATTCCTCCAATTTATTTTAATATTCAAGCTAAGGTTACAGGTGTTGCGAAATACTTTGAATCAAATTTTGAATTTTGGACATGGATTCTTATATCTATAAGTGTTACAGTTTTTTTAGCCTTAATAGTTTTTCAGGAAATAAATTGGTTAGAGAAAAAATTACCTTGGAAAAAATATGCTAAAATTAGGTTAGTTGTTGAGTTTATTTTGACTACAGCAACGGTTTTATCTGCTATGTATATAATGTCACTTTTTACTTATGATCTACACTTAAAATGGAGTGGAGGAGAACCAACATTTAAAGAACATCTTTTTGAAGAATTTAGTATTGGAATGGTAATGTTGTTATTGATATTAAGCGTAACAGAAGGAGCATATTTTTTCAATGAATGGAAGAACAGCGTGGTTTTATCAGAAAAATTGAAAAAAGAAAAAGTTGAGTCACAACTTGAGGCATTAAGAAATCAAGCGAATCCTCATTTCTTATTTAATAGTTTAAACGTATTATCCTCGTTGGTTCATTCAGATCCTGATAAGGCGGAAGATTTTATTGACAAATTTGCTTCAGTCTATCGGTACGTTCTTAATATTCAGGACAGAAATGTGGTAACACTAAAGGAAGAATTAGAATTCTTGAATGCATATCTATATCTTCAAAAGGTGAGATTTAACGAAGGACTGTTTTGTGAAATAAATATTGATAATAATATGTTAGAATATTATATTGCTCCTTTTTCTTTGCAAATGTTGGTTGAGAATGCAATCAAACATAATATTGTTGATAAAGAGAAACCATTAAAGATTGAGGTTTTTATTGAAGATCTAAAAATCTTTATAAAAAATAATATTCAATTACGCGATAAGGATGATAATTCCAATGGCGTTGGGTTATCAAATTTACGTCAAAGATATTTTCATTTAGCAAGCATTATGCCTGAAATAAGTCAGGTTAATAATGAATTTGTAGTAAGTATTCCATTATTAAAACCTGAGAAAAAGGAAGAAAACGAAAATTTAAAAATATATGAACGTTGTCATCATAGAGGACGAGAGTTTTGCCGCAGAAAAGCTCGAAAGGCAATTAATAGATCTCGATAATTCGATAAGTGTTTTAGCCAAAATAGAATCGGTTAAAAATGCCGTAACCTGGTTAAAAGAAAATACGTGTGATCTTATCTTTCTTGATATACATTTATCTGATGGCTTATGCTTTAGAATTTTTGATGAAATAGAAATCAAAACTCCGATAATATTTACTACAGCATATGATCAATATGCCATTCAGGCATTTAAAGTTAATAGTGTTGATTATCTTTTAAAACCAATAAATAAATTCGAACTGGCCGCTAGTTATGAAAAATTCAGAGAATATCATAAAGGCGGTACAACTGTTGATTATAGCGCTTTAAAAGAAATGATTGGAGATATGCGCGAGAAAAAATATCAGAAACGATTTCTGGTTGTGCAAGGTGATACAATTAAAACAGTCTTGGTAGAAAACGTAGCATACTTTTTTGCTGAAGGAAAATACGCTTTTTTAGTTGAAGAGCAAGGTGAGCGATATTTAATTGATACTACATTAGAACATTTAACAACTGTTTTAAATCCTGATGAATTTTTCAGAATAAATCGACAAGTGATTGTGCATTTAGATAGCATAAAAAAAATGAGTACATGGTTTAGTCGCCGAATTAAACTTGAATTAATTCCTCCATTCGAAAAAGAAACTATTGTAAGCACCGAAAGAGTCAAAGACTTTAAGGAGTGGCTAAATCAATAACTAAATTATTAATTAAGAATTTGTGACAACAAAAATTATTTCATAATTTTCAGAAGAATAAACCTAAAATATGACAATTATGAAAAAAACAAAACGCTTTATTATTGCAACACTTGCTGGTGTTTTATTTGGTTTTGTGTGTTTAACAATTACAACAAGTAGCGGTGCAGAAATTCCTTCTCCTGTAAAATATCAATTAATTTTTAGCCGAGCTTTAATTGGTTTTGCAATTGGTATCAGTTGTTTAAAGTTCCACTGGACTTTACATGGTTTATTATTAGGACTACTTTTCTCTTTACCATTAGCGTTTAGTGGTTTAATGGCTCCACAAGGAGATCTAGCATGGCTGTTTGTTGCAACATTAATTATGGGAATGATTTATGGTTTATTAATAGAATTAATAACTTCCTTAATCTTTAAGGCCAAAATAGAATAGAATTAAAAATAATAGAAAAGCCGTCAGTAAAATTAATGACGGCTTTTAGGTTTATTACAATTATTTTTAAGACTTACCTTCTTTATCATCAGTCTTTTTTGGAGTAGGTTTCTTAGCCACTTCCTTTATTTGTTGAGTCTTTGATTTTAAATCACTTAATTTCTTAGTTCCTTTCAAATAATCAGGTAATTCCAAACCAGCCATTTTAAATAATTCTTCGAATGGAGGAATTGAACCAAGCATTCCAGATAAGAAATTAGCTGATGTCGGAGATTTGCCATCTTTTCCACCACCCATGTTGTCCCAAACAGTAATCTTATCAATTTTAAGATTCTTAATAGCTTCAACTTGAGTTTTAACCAATTCAGGAAGTTTGTCAGCAATCATCATCATAACTGCACTTTGAGAATCATTGCCGGTTGCTTTTACAAGTTTTTCGAAACCTTCAGCTTGTTTACTTAGGATCTCGAAAATACCTTTACCTTCAGCTGCCATTTTCATAAAGATTGCATCAGCATCTCCTTTTGCATGGCGACGAGTTTGTTCTGCAATTGCTTCAGCTGCAATTTCTACTTTTTCTTTATCTACTTCCGCAGGAACTACAATATTTGCTGTTTGAGTTGCTTTATCTCTTTGCGCTCTTATTTCTTCAGCTTCTTTCTCGGCTGCGTATGCTTCTTCTAAAGCTTTCGCCTGACTCACTTTTTCAGCTGCTACAGCTTTACGTTCCGCTTCAGCTTCCTTTGTTCTACGTTCAGCATTTGAATTTGCAATGGTAATTTTCGCTGTATTTTCACCTTCAACTGCTGTTGCATCAGCAGCAGCAACCTGAACACGTTGATCCTGATGTGCATTTGCTTCACCTATAGAACCATCGCGATTTTTCTCAGCAACACTTTTCTTTGCGTCATTTATTGCTTTTGCAGCAGCTTCTTTACCTAAAGCATCTATATAACCTGATTCATCATTAATATCGGTTACGTTTACATTAATAAGTTTTAAACCAATTTTCTTAAGTTCAGCTTCAACGTTTGAAGAAACAGCCGCAAGAAATTTATCTCGGTTACTGTTAATTTCTTCAATATCCATGGTAGCAACTACTAAACGTAATTGACCAAAAATGATATCCTTTGCAAGGTTGCTTATATCAGTTTGGGTTAAACCCAAAAGGCGTTCAGCTGCATTTGTCATTACACCCGGTTCTGTTGAGATACCAACTGTAAATCTTGAGGGTACATCAACACGAATGTTTTGCTTACTTAATGCACTTGTTAAATTAATTTCAATTGAAATAGGAGTAAGGTCAAGATATGAGTAATCTTGAATTATAGGCCAAATAAAGGCCGCACCACCATGTATACACTTGGCAGAACGCGATTCGGCTTCAATACCTTTTCCAACTTTACCATAAACTACTAAAATCCTGTCTGATGGGCATCTTCTATATCTCCTAAAAAAGGACACAATAAGTATAAAAACAAAAATAACCGCCGCAACGACAAGTAATACAATGTATTGTCCCATAATCTTAATTTAAATATTTAATTATTAAATTATTTATTTTATAAGTACTTAAAGTTTGAAGTTCCTATGCGCCTAAATTTAAAATTACTTACTCTATTTATTTAACTTTAGGCATTTAAAACTTTAGTTCATTCTAAGTACTTTACTTTTTATTTTCCGCTTGGTTTGACTACTAAGATTTCACCATTTAAAATTTCAACCACATCAACAACAGCTCCAGTTTTAATTTCTTCTTCATAATCTGTCATTGCATCAAGAGTTCGCAGACCTTGTACTTTTACCTGTACTTTTCCTAAACCATCACGTTTAGCTGGAATTGGTAAATAAACACTTCCTGTTTTGCCTATTGCATTATTAATATTTAATGTTCCACTATCTGAAAGTTTCCCCATAAAATATACAATAGAAGCCATAATGGTCATCATGATTAGGCCAGAAATAGTAGAAATAATGACTGTTTTCCCGATTCCTAAGCCACCATCAAGACAAGCAACACCTGCCCAACCGAAAATGGTAAAAAATGCAACAAGGTTTTTAAGAGTAATAAACTGAAAGTCTATTCCGGTATCACTATCAACTGATACATCTGAGTCTCCATCAGCTTCAATTTCATCAATATCGCCACCAAAAAAGGTTAATATAATCTGAAGAATAAATAATACTGAAAACGGAATTGCAATACACCAGTATATTTTTTCGATTAGTGCTAGCGATTGCCATGATTCTGAAATTGTTAACAACATAATGTGTAATTTAAGATTTAATGATCCAAATTAGTATAATTTGACGAGATTTCTAGGCAATACGAAGTAAATATTTGTTAAAAAAAGTACGACTGAATTTAAATTATTGGTTATTAGTTCATACAACATATTATCTAATAATTAAATATGATTCTAAAGGGTTTTATGAGACAAAATTATCTTAATTAAACTTTTAATTGATATTTCAATTAAAATATGCTACATTGAGTCAACTATTTATAAAAGAGAAATTTAATTTTATAATAAATAAAAAAGCAACTGTATAAATAGCTTTTAAAAGTCTGAAATCTTGAGAAATGAAAATGAAGCTAAAGATACCAATATTAATTACTGTTTTTATTTTGAGCATAAAACTAGCTACTGTTGCTCAGACACATAAATTTTCTCATTATGCTGTTAAGGATGGGTTATCTCAAAGTGTTGCAAATTGTTTTCTTCAGGATTCCGAAGGCTATTTATGGATTGGTACACAAAATGGATTAAATAGATTCACGGGTTATGGTTTTGACAAGTTTATTCATGATCCTTTTGATTCTAATTCTATAAGTGATAATTGGATCTTTTCAATTGTTGAAGATAGAACAGGGAATCTATGGATAGGTACACAAAAGGGCTTAAACAAATTTGATAAGAAAACAGAAACATTTTCAGTTATTAAACACCATACTGAAAATTCTTTGATTAATAATAATTCTGTTTATGGACTTTTTTGCGATACTAGTGGAAATATTCTTATAAATACACCTCCAGAGTTCCATATTTTGAATCCAGAAACTAATGAAATAGAACATTACAGTACTCCCTTTTCATTTAATACTACTTTAATAGACCAAACTATGCCCATATTACAGGATTCTAAAGGACTTGTGTGGATTGCTTCAGTTAATGGTCTAGCATATTTTGATATCAATACTAAGAAATTTGTAATTTTTGTAGAAGGAATTAATAATACAACTACGATCAGTAGTAATATTATCACTTCACTTTGTGAAGATCATAAAGGACACATCTGGGTAGGAACTCAAAACGGATTGAATAAGTATAATAAGAGCACAAAGAAATTTAGCCATTATTTCAACAAACCAAACGATATTAATTCTATAAGTAGTAACTATATTATTTCAATCATTGAAGACAAAAGCAGGAATCTTTGGATTGGTACTTCAAGCAATGGCTTGAATAAAATTAGTTTCAGTAGTGAAGGTCAGATAAAATCTGTTCTAAGGTTTCTTTCGCAAAGTGGAAATGTAAATACAATTTCAGGCAATTCAATATATTCATTATTTATTGATAATTCTAACAATTTATGGATTGGTGCTATTGCAGGAATTGACATCATTGATTTAAAAAGGAAAAAATTCAGATTATACAGAAGAACCGCAGATATTAATTCTATTCCATTATCAGATAATGCCATATTTCCGATTTTTGAATACGAAAAAGATATATTGTGGCTAGGTACATGGGGCAGCGGATTAAATATATACAATCGCAAAACCGGAGAGGTAAAATATTATTCGGAAAAATATATCGGAAAAAGACATATTTCAAACGATTTTATTCATTCTATTCTTAAAGACAGTAAAGAAAGGATATGGGTAGGTACAAGAAATGGTTTAAACATTTACAATAGAGAAGAAGAATCATTTCAAGATATAAATGAATATTTTCCAGAAGCTAAGTTTCCTGATTTCCATAACCTCAGGATCAATACTATGACCAAAGACAAAAATGGAAATATATATATAGGTACACAAAACGGTTTACATCATATTAATATGCAAACATTAACAGCAAAATCATATACTGCTGGTGGGCATTCTGATTCTTCCTTAAGTGCAAATCTTGTTTATTCGATCCTTGAAGACTATGATGGAGATATCTGGATAGCTACAACAAATGGCTTAGACAGGTACATTCCCGAACAACAGATTTTTATGCATTATCAAAACGAACCATCCAACTCAAATTCCTTATGCGATAATTTTGTTGTCAGTTTATGTCAAGATTTTGATAGTTGTATTTGGATAGGTACAAATTCTGCCCTAAACAGGCTTCATAAGAAAACCTTT
>JBHOSR010000070.1:0-12966 GCA_042584405.1 Bacteroidota bacterium | reverse complement strand
ATTTGTATAATTAAAGATAAATACATCTTTTATTCCTGTTTTAGGCTTTGGTTGGTCGGTTGTAATAACCGGTATTTTTAATTTGCTTCTAGCTATAGGAATTAGCTTGAAAAAAGAATCTTAAATTGTAAATTTGAAAAACTCCTGAGTATAAAATCTGTTTAACTGAATGGTTGAGGGTTTTGGAAGGTTTATTAACACAACATCATACTTTTTCTTATTTTTTTTCAAAAACCTAATTGCATCCCGCTCAATAATATTAAGTATTTGAATAGAGTCAACATTTAGTTTTGTTTTTGCCATTTTAATTATCTCGGGATTTACATCAACATAATCAATCGATTTTACAGGGTATTTAATAATTTCCCCAATGTTTCCTGAAATAATACCAGATAAAACCAATACATCTTTTGGGTATTTATGCTGAACCATAGCAATATGAACCGCTTCTTCCTTAGAGATTATATCACCTGAGGTTGCCATTAAAATATTATTCTCGTAGTAGTTTACTTGTCCATCTTGCTCAGTTATTGCGAAAATGCCGAAAGGGGAATCACTGGAATAAGTAATAGATTGATTTGGATATGTAAGTGCTCTAATTTTATCATCAAGATTGTTTTGTAAAAAGAGAAATCCAAAACCCATTGCCAAAAAGACCAGTATTCCGGAAGTTAAGTAATATCCTGCTCTTATAGATAATAAAACAGTCAAACTAGTTACTAAAACCATTATTAAGAAAAGGCTTTGGAAAGTTGTTAAAATCCAAATAAGAATAAAGTTAATAATAATACCCCCTAATAAACTTCCTAATGATTCCCAAGCATATACTTCACCAATCTTGTTAATTTTATGTTTATGAGATTCTTCTTTTGCAAAAAGTGTAAAAAGAATTCCAGAGATAATGCAAAATGGGCTTAAAATAATTAGTGAAAAATAAAATACATGAATTAATCCTGCCATCATACCAGCGGGAAAAAATGAGTGCCATATAATATGAAGTGCTAAAATCACAATAGTTGGTAAAAAAGCTAATAATCCCAAAAACATTAAGATCCAATGCTTTCTATTTTTATAATTACCTATATATCGACCAAGGTAAGCTCCAAATCCAGTAAGTAACATCCAGTTAGCCAATATAATTCCAATTACTAACTCATTTCCATTAAAAAAGGTAAGAAACTCTCGTAAAATAATAATTTGTGTTACTAAGGTTATAAAACCTAGTAGAATTACTCCAGGTTTAATAATACCTATTTTACGAATTAATGTTTTCAATTTTGCCGGTTTTGTGTTATCTGATTAAAGAGACTATGCCTTTTTAAATAAAACTTTCAATGCTTTTTTAAAATAGGTAAGATGCCAGAAGAAATGAAATAGGGCGATAATAAACCAAACAATTCCGACACCAACATGAATTTGAAGTAATAAATCAGGAATTTCCACATTTAAGTCAAAGCTATAAATAAAGGCCATTAAAATACCTAAAGTTCCACCAACCAAAAAAGAAACCATCAATATTAGGTTCCAAATGCGTCTATGCTTTGTAAACTTTAAGTATTTTGTTTTCGTTAAAAAGAAACTTATAAGGTATACAATTAAACAAATTACTGCTATTGGTAGAAATGCATAAGTACTCATTGTTTTTATTTTTTAATATCCTTTTCTCCAAATACAAGTGCCTCATAAATATAAATTTCAGCATCTTTCCATCCGTCCCAACCAATTCCTGCTTTATTTCTTGCACAATAACCTAAAAACTCTTCTTTTGTCCATCCAGTTTCTGAAGCAACTTGAGGTAAAAATGTACCTGTAGCAAATCCTTTTTTAATATATATTCCGTGCTTACCCATTTCTATTTCATCAATCGATTCTATTTTCTTTAAAGGAGTTAATACAGATATTTCCAAATCTACTTCTATCATTTCCTTCTCTTCAACAACCGGAAAGCGCCTATCTTCAGTTGCAGCAGCAACAGCCATTTTTTGTACAATCTCGTATAATGGCTCATTACTAACAAATCGACCTATACAACCACGCAATGCTCCCTCTTTATGCAAGGTTACAAATGCTCCGCAATCTTCTTCCATTGCACAAGTTATCTCCGACTTATCTATTTTTGCATATTGACCAGTAGCTAAATAAACATTAATTGTTTTTCTGGCAATCTTTAATAATTTTTCCTTTTCCTGATTAGTTAATTCAAATTGATTTTCTGACATATTTTGTGTTTTTTTCTTTGCAAATACTATAGCATGATAACCAACTACACGATTTTTATCACCTAGCGCATCGCCCGAATTTTGATAATCAACAGGTATAACCTGAATCGAACGATCATTTTCGGTAATGTTTAATAAAGTTAGTACAGCTGGCCAACCACATAAACTAGTTACTAAATTTTCAACATTTGCTGAAGCATTTTCATTAATAGCGTCTATTACTTTATTTACCGAATTAGCAAGTATAGCATCACCCGTTATTTTATCAATTGATTTAGCATTTTCGTAGCTTGGATAATGCGAAAAGTCTGAACTTATGATAAACAAATTATTTTCATTCAGATATGGAGTTAAAACTTTAGCCATTTGTTTAACTTCACTTAAAGTTTGAGTTCCTGTTACAATGGGTATAATCTGAAAATCCTTTTTCATTTTATATTGTAAGAAGGGTAACTGAACTTCCAAACTATGTTCAGATGCATGAGCTTCAGGATTATAAACAAATAACTTATTTTCTTCGATTAATTTATTAGCCAGTTCTTGATTAACTTTAATTTTCCCTAAAGGAGTAATATAGTCTCCCTGATTATATATTGAAGCTCCATTAAAAAGTACTCTATGACTAGCTGCAATAACAAATATGTTTTTGTATTCTTTGTCCGGATCAATTTGATTATATGCTGATGCTGCTACTTTACCAGAATATACATAACCGGCATGAGGTGCAATTATCGCTAAAACTTGATCGTAAGTTTTCACATTTTCAGCTTGTGCAAAAAGAGACTCTAACTGAGATTTTAACGCTGTTGGATTATCAGGATAAAATGCACCTGCAACAACAGGATCCCTAACACAATTTTTATTTTGTCCGTCTTCAGATTGTGAGTTACATTCAACTACTAAGACTACAAAAATTAAAACTATCAGTGGTTTTAGAAAATATTTTAACATTTCAATGGCTATATGATTTTAGCTAAGTTAGCAAAATTGACAGCCTAAAGCAATAGTAAATTTCAAGACTAATTTTCTTACTTTTGATAAATATGTTAGTTGCTGAATACATAATGTTTTCGATAATTGTAGTTTATTCAATTACAATCATATCGTTTACAGTTGGATGGTTAAAACTAAAAACCTTTAAATATTTAGATTCGAAAATTGATCTGTCTGTAAGTATTGTAATTGCGTTTAGAAATGAAGAAGAAAACATTACTGATTTACTTAATTCGCTATTAAATCAAACATATCCTGAAGATAAATTCGAAATTATATTAGTTGACGATCACTCTATAGATAATACCTCTTTAGTTATTAAGGATTTTATCAAAAACAATAGTAATATAAAACTATTTAGTTTGCCAGGGAATGCAGCAGGTAAAAAAAATGCTGTAGAATTTGGTATTAAAAACTCAACATCAAATCTTTTAATTACAACAGATGCTGACTGCATAATGAATAAAAACTGGTTAATTTCTTTAATACATTATTATTCTCAATTCAAACCAAAATTGTTGGTTGGGCCAGTTGCTATTACAAGCACGGTAGGCGTTTTTGAAAAATTTCAAGCTTTAGAATTTCTTAGTTTAGTAGGATCGGGAGCAGGTGTTATTGGAATCAATCACGCAATTATGTGCAATGGTGCTAATCTCCTTTTTGAAAAGTCATTGTTTTTAGAATCTAATCAAAACAAAAAATATGCTTCTGGAGATGATGTTTTTTTAATGATACATTCCAAAAGAAATTTTAAAAACAGCATCCACTTCATAAAATCAGCAGATGCCGTTGTTTATACCAGTGCTGAAGAATCCCTAAAGAATTTTATTAACCAACGGATTAGATGGACTTCGAAAAGCAAGGCTTGTAGGGACTTTGATATTGTATTTACAGCTTTACTTGTAACATTTACAAATCTTATAATTGTGTTGGGTTTAATTTATACCGTTTGGGATTTTACATTTTTAAATCTTTACTTAACTTTCTTTGTAATTAAATTCGTTATCGATTTAACCATTTTAATTCCCATTACAAGGTTTTTCAAGAAACAAAGATTATTATGGTATTTTTTACCATTGCAAATAATTTATCCATTCTATATAACATTTACTGCTATTTTTGGATTAATTGGAAATTTTCGATGGAAGGACCGTAATTTTAAAGAAAAAAGATAATTTTGAGTCAACTATGATTTTTCGAAAGCAAAAAACTCAAATTAAGGGTTCGCTAGATAAACTAGCTTGGGAAAGATTCAAGCAAAACAAGCTTTCGTTAAGCGGGCTATTCTTCATCCTTTTTGCATTAATAATCGGTTTGCTTGGATATTTAATTACTCCAGACAAAACTAGTTTTGCCAATACCCAAATTTTAGAGATTTCTACTAAAAAACCTGGTTTTAAATGTCAAGTGTTAAAAGTTCAAAAAAATGAAGAACAGGAAAAAACTGGATTTATAAAAAAAATGATTTTTGGTAAAAAGGATAAGTATACTTATATCCCTTTAAATAATTACTATTTTGAAAATGAAAAACTTATTATTGAAGAATTTAATGATATTAAAGGTGAAGAACCTCTTTACAAAGAATTAAATCCTATCGAGGTAATTGAAAAAGTTCAGTATGGAACCGAAATAGTATATTATGATAATATTTTTCAATTTACTGATATAAATGGAAATTCACGAGAATTAACAATTAAACAAGTTAAGAATACAATTTCTGAAAATCACGTACAAACCAAGCGATATTTTCTTGGAACAGATCGATTTGGTCGGGATTTACTTAGTCGGTTATTAATAGGTACACGAATTTCATTATCAATTGGATTTATTTCAGTTTTTATTTCATTGTTAATTGGCATTAGTCTTGGAGCAATTGCTGGATATTACAAAGGTAAAATTGATGATATTATAATGTGGTTAATTAATGTTATTTGGTCAATTCCGACTCTACTGATGGTTATAGCAATAACACTAGTTATTGGGAAAGGATTTTGGCAGATATTTATTGCTGTTGGTTTAACTATGTGGGTAGAAGTAGCTCGTGTAGTTCGTGGGCAGGTTCTAGGTGTGCGTGAGAAAGAATATGTTGAAGCAGCAAGAGCTCTTGGGTTTGGAAATGCAAGAATTCTTTTTAGACATATTTTACCTAATATAATGAGTCCGGTTATTATTATATCAGCAGCTAATTTTGCTACAGCAATACTTCTTGAAGCTGGATTAAGTTTTCTCGGAATAGGTGTTCAGCCTCCGGTGCCCTCATGGGGATCTATGATAAAAGAACACTATGGTTATATTATTATGGACAAAGCTTATTTAGCACTATTGCCAGGTGTAGCAATTATGCTAATGGTTTTATCTTTTACAATTGTAGGTAATGGTCTTCGTGATGCTCTTGACACAAAATCGTAATTAACGTTTATTCAAGCAGAAAATCCTTTTGTCAATCAAAATCTTTTATTCGTCAAAATGCAAAAACATATTAGTTTACTAATTTGTTTTCCTATCAACAGTTGCCAATTAATTGAGGAAAAGTTATGTTAGAAAAATTAAAAAACACTGTAGATATTTTAAAACAGCAAATTCGTTCTAATTTAGATCTTATTCATGAAAATGAGACTAAAATAAAAGAAATATTAAAAGAACCTGTTTCTGAAATTCGTGCAGAGAGACTTAACCGTCGGTTCAATTTTAATAAAAAAATATTCCAGGAAAATAATGATACTTTAAGACTTCAGAAGGAAATAATTAATTACTTAGAAACTTATCAGAATAATATTAGTGATACTTTCGAAATCACTGAAAAGAAAGTAGATTCAGATCATAATAGTTACCATAAAAAAGTAAAAATCGAATTAAAAAAAGAAGATTATTTTGAACTTACAATCACAGGAGCAATGGAGTTTGATGCTCATCATCCATATTTAAACGATGAGGAATTTTTAAATAATTTATTAACTTTTTATATCAATCAAGAAGATTATGAAATGTGTGCAAGATTAACAAACTTAGATAAAAATAAAAACCTATCTTCAAAATAAGGAACTAGGTTCAACAGAAAAATCCGGAAAATTTCCGGATTTTTCGTTTTATAAATTTCTTCGATTTATTAAGAATGTTGATAAAGCAATGAAAAAACCTATATAACCTAAAGCAAGTATTACGGTAACTCCTTCAGATAGTTTTTCTGGCAAGATTCCTATTTCGCTAAAATCAAGAGAACTCGTTCCTGAAGCATTTGTATACGTATTTTCAGAAGTTATAGTAAGAAATTCTGGCCTAGGAGTAAGATTTGAAATTATTTTAACAGGAAAAAACCTCCTGTATTCTTGGGAAAAGAATAATCTTATTAACCCTTCTACTGGGAAATAAACTAAAAACATTATTATAGCTAAAGCATTATTTCTAAAAATAACCGCAAACAATAATCCTAATGTCATGTAACCAATTGCTTGTATAAAGTAAATTAAAATTGCATATGAGTTTTCAAGAATCAAACTTGTTGTAATTCCCTTGGTATTTATTAATCCAAAAATAAACACAGCAATTAATACCATAATAAAAGTATAAATAGCAACGGTTACTATAAATATTAATTTGCCGAGAATTAAATCATTTCTACTTAATCCATCAATAACATTTTGCCGAAAAGTTCTATAAGTAAATTCATTTCCAACCAGCGTTATTAATACAATGGTTAAAAATATATTAAACCAGCTAGCTACCCATGGAAAAAATGTCCATATGTCTGGAAATTGATACAATCCTTTTATTGAAAATCCAGGAATTGTAATGTGCCATCTTGATACTATTAAGATCACTAAAAAGAAAAGCACAAAATGGATTATCATTAATGTTTTAAAGGCTGGATATGATAATGCTTTTATTTTTTCAAGAGTGAAAAGTTTTTTCATTTTTATTGAATATTTATTTTTTAACTAATTTTAAGAATTGATCTTCAAGACTCTGTTTTTTAACCACAATTTTTGAAAGAGGAAATCCTTTTTCAAAACAGAATTTACTTAAATCAGTCGATTTAATGTTGGATTTTAAAACAACTGCCATCTCATCTTCTACCCTGTATACTGTGCTTGCTAATTCAGAATCTTTCAATATTTCTAAAAGATCATCCATTTTTTCAGTTTGTATAAAAACAGTTTCCTCTGCTGATAAAAGCTCTCCTACTTTACCATTTGCTATTAATTCACCAGACTTTAAAATACCAACATGCGTACAAACTTTCTCTACTTCATCAAGAATATGACTAGCTATTATGATTGTTTTTCCTTCTTTTGCTTGCGATTGAATAATATTCCTTACTTCAGCAAATCCTTCAGGATCTAAACCATTGGTAGGTTCATCGAGAACTAAAACTTCAGGATTTCCTATTAGTACAGATGCTAGTGACATTCTCTGTTTCATCCCAAGCGAAAGATGTCCAAAATTTGTATGCTTCCTTTTTAGAAGATTTGCAACACCCAATGCATAATTAATATCTTTCTCAGGAGCATCTTTTATTTTTGCAACAATTTTTAGATTTTCCCATAGCGTTAAATATGGATAAAAATTAGGCGTTTCAACTAAGGAACCTATCCTTCTTCGAATATATTTGCTTATAGGTTCATTAAACCATTGAAAATCACCTCCGTTGGTTTGCAGAATACCAAGAACAACCGCCAAGGTAGTAGTTTTACCACTTCCATTTGGTCCTAAAATACCATAAACTTCACCTTTATTTACTTCAAATGAAACATCCTTAATAGCTTGAATATTTCCGTAATTTTTACTCAGATTGTTTATCTTTAATATTGTATCCACTTATTATATATTTTTAAAAGTTTAAAAAAAGGATGCAATTGCATCCTCGACAAGTTATAATTTTTTTTTACAATTCAATAATAATTTTAATTCCCAAGTTCAGAGAAAAATTTAATTCTCATTAATCTTATTTCCTCTTCAGAGTATTCTTCTTCTCCTAATTCTTCAAGCGCCACCTCAATAGACTCCGTTTCGGCTTCTTCCCTAAAATATTCGTAAATATCCTCTTGTTTCTCCTCGTCTATTGTTTCATTAATGTAATAATCGATATTAAGTTTAGTTCCAGACTGAACAATAGATTCAATTTCGTCGAGTAGTTGAGTCATATCTAATCCTTTTGCATCTGCAATATCGACCAAAGACATTTGTCTATCTATACTTTGAATAATGTAAACTTTTACACCAGATTTATTTACAACAGATTTTACAACCATATCCATTGGTCGGATAATCTCTTTTTCCTCAACATATCTCTTAATTAACTCAACAAATTTACTACCGTATTTCTGTGCTTTTCCGGCACCAACTCCAGCAATATGTTGCATTTCTTCGAGCGTTATTGGATATTGGATTGCCATATCTTCAATAGAAGGATCTTGAAAAATAACAAATGGTGGCAAATTTAAATCTTTAGCTACTTTTTTTCTTATATCTTTTAAAATATTAAATAACTCAGTATCAACTGCACTTGTTCTTCCTTCTCCAGATTTAGCATCCATGTCATCATCTGCAGATTCATAATCATGATCTTTAGTTAACGTAAAAGTTGTTGGATTTTTTATATATTCTCTCCCTTTTCCATTAACACTAAGTAACCCATAATTTTCAATATCCTTTTCAACAAATCCTGCAATTAATGCTTGTCTTATAACTGCATTCCAATATCTTGGATCTTCCTTTGAACCTTCGCCAAATAAATCTAACTCGTGATGCTTATATGATTTTATAGCAGTATTTTTTACACCAGCTAATACGTTTGCAACATGTTCAGCTTTAAACTTTTCTTTAACTGCAATTATAGCTTCTAAGGCTAATACGACATTATCCTTACCCTCAAATTGTTCTTTTGGATGATTACAATTGTCACAATTTTCACAATTGTCTACTTTATATTCTTCACCAAAATAGTGCAACAAGCTTTTTCTTCTGCAAATTGCACTTTCGGCGTATGACACTGTTTCGAGTAATAATTGTTTTCCTATTTCCTGCTCAGCTAAAGGTTTACCCTGCATGAATTTTTCAAGCTTCTGAATATCTTTATAACTATAGAAAGATATGCATTTACCTTCACCTCCATCACGCCCGGCGCGTCCTGTTTCCTGGTAATATCCTTCAAGACTTTTAGGAATATCATAATGAATCACAAAACGTACATCTGGTTTGTCAATACCCATTCCAAATGCGATGGTTGCAACTATAACATCAACATCTTCCATTAGAAATTTATCTTGATTCAGGCTGCGTGTAGCAGCATCCATTCCTGCATGATATGGCAATGCTTTAATTCCATTCACTTGCAGTATTTCTGCAAGTTCCTCAACTTTCTTTCTGCTTAGGCAGTATATAATACCTGACTTTCCAGAATTATTTTTAATAAACTTAATAATTTCTTTTGCTGCATCTATCTTAGGACGAACTTCATAATAAAGATTTGCTCTGTTAAACGATGATTTAAATACGTTTGCATCTAACATATCCAGATTCTTTTGAATATCGCTCTGCACTTTTGGAGTAGCTGTTGCCGTTAAGGCTATCAAGGGTGCCATTCCTATTTTATTTATGATTGGTCGAATACGCCTATATTCAGGTCTAAAATCATGCCCCCACTCCGAAATACAGTGTGCTTCATCAACAGCATAAAAAGAAATATTTGCTTGCTTTAGAAATACTATATTTTCTTCTTTTGTTAACGATTCGGGTGCTACATAAAGTAACCTCGTTTTTCCATCTAAAACGTCTTGTTTTACTTTTTGCATTTGTGTTTTTGTCAAAGAAGAGTTAAGGAAATGAGCAATTCCTTCTTCCGTACTAAACCCTCGCATTGCATCCACTTGATTTTTCATTAGCGCAATTAAAGGGGATATTACAATTGCTGTGCCTTCCATAATTAATGAAGGCAGTTGATAACATAAGGACTTACCACCACCTGTAGGCATTAAAACAAAAGAATCATTACCATCTAGGACATTTCTAATAATTACCTCTTGGTTTCCTTTAAATGCATCAAATCCAAAATATTTTTTCAGGTATTCTTTTAACGAAATATCAGCTCCACTCATGCCTATCTGTTAATTATAACTTAAAACGATTTAGGTCAACTATCTTTTCTTTTTAACAAACTTTTAATTTATTTCTAAAACATGTTTTAACCCGAATCCTTCTTGGTTTATTCTAAAAATAAATACATTTGTACATAAATTTACAATAAAATTTTAAAAAGAATATACCAAATCCGAGATTTTTATACACTTTTTGACTAATATCGGATTTTTAAACTATATACATATGAACATTATCGAATTGGCTAAGCAGACCATTTTACAAGAATCCGAATCCATAAAAAACTTAGCAGAATATATTGATGAAGATTTTGAAAAGACAGTAAAAATAATTTATGAGAGTAAAGGGAGAGTAATAATAACAGGAATAGGTAAAAGTGCAAACATTGCTCAAAAAATTGTTGCTACGTTAAATTCTACCGGAACACCATCAATTTTTATGCATGCTGCGGATGCAATACACGGCGATTTAGGAATAATACAAGATGATGATGTTATAATTTGTATTTCAAAAAGTGGAAATACTCCAGAAATAAAAGTATTAGTTCCCCTAATTAAAAATCGGGGGAATACATTAATTGGAATGGTATCTAACACAGATTCGTTTCTAGGAAAACGTTCCGACCACCTTTTAAAATCTACAGTCGATAAAGAAGCTTGTCCTAATAATTTAGCACCCACAAATAGCACAACAGCACAACTTGTTATTGGTGATGCTCTTGCTGTATGTTTATTAGAGTACAGAGGGTTTTCCAGCGACGATTTCGCAAAATTTCATCCGGGTGGTGCACTTGGAAAAAAACTATATATGCGTGTTAGCGATTTATATAAAAATAATGAAGTTCCTAAAGTTTCAGAAAATGAAAATGTAAAAAATGTGATTGTAGAAATAAGTTCTAAACGATTAGGAGCAACTGTTGTTTTAGATAATTCTAATAAGGTTTTGGGCATTATAACTGATGGTGATATTAGACGAATGCTTCAGAAATATGATTCTTTTGAAAATTTAAATGCAAAAGATATTATGTCACAAAATCCTAAAACTATTGACAAAGATGAATTAGCTATTAATGCTTTTCATTTAATGGAAAACAATAATATTACTCAACTTGTAGTATTGCAAAAAGACAAGTATGTTGGCATGGTTCATTTACACGATATATTAAAAGAGGGTATAGTTTAAGATGTCATCGAAAGAAAAGGATATGACATTTCTTGAACATCTTGAAGAATTGAGATGGCATCTTATAAGATCTTTTGCTGTTGTTATAATTATTGCCATAGCAGCATTTGTATTTCACGAAATTGTTTTCGATAAAATAATTTTAGCACCTAAAAATCCAGATTTCTTAACAAACAAACTATTGTGTCTTTTGGGGCAAAAAGTCGACATTCCTAAATTATGTATTAATACAAAATCATTTCAGCTTATTAGCATTAAAATGGCTGGTCAGTTTACCATGCATATTACAACATCAATATTTGCAGGAATAATTGTTGGATTTCCATATATTTTCTGGGAATTTTGGAGATTTATTAAGCCTGCTCTTTATGATAATGAAACGAAACATACGCGTGGAGCAGTTTCTATTAGTTCACTACTCTTTCTTACTGGAGTTTTATTTGGATACTATGTAATTGCACCTTTATCTGTGCATTTTTTAGGATCTTATAATGTAAGCGAACAAGTAATAAATCAAATCAATTTAAAATCATATATTGGTACAATAACATCTGTTACTCTGGCCGCAGGACTTACATTTGAACTTCCAATTTTGATTTATTTTTTAAGTAAGGCTGGTTTAGTTACACCTAATTTTCTAAAGAAATATCGAAGACATTCAGTAATTGTAATATTGATTTTAGCAGCTACAATTACTCCACCTGATATTTTTAGCCTGATTCTTGTAACCTTTCCTCTTTTGATTCTTTATGAAGCTGGAATAATAATTTCCAAAAAAATCGTTAAAAGAATAAATACATAAGGAATTAAGCATTAAATTTATTTTTTTAGAACAGTAATAATGAGATATTATATTTCCATTTGGATAATTATATTTTCCGTTTACTATTTTCAAGGAACTAAAAGTTTCGCTCAAATTACAAAAGTTCGGGGAACTGTTTTAGATATTACTACCAATGTACCTATTCCATTTGTTAATGTAACTTTTAAAAACTCAACAATTGGAACAATAACCAATACCGATGGTGAGTATTTTCTTGAAACTCGAAGTTTTTACGACACTATTGTGGTTTCTTTTGTTGGTTATAAAGGGCAATTTCGTACTGTAAGCAAATATCATTTTCAGGAAGTTAATTTCTTGCTAGAACCTAACGTATACGAATTAGATGAAATTGTTGTATTGCCTACTGAGAATCCTGCTCATCCAATTCTTCGAAATATAATTGCGAATAAAGAAAAACATAATCCTGAAAAATTCGATTCATACACATATGCCTTATACAACAAAGTTGAAATTGATGTAAATAACGTCGATGAAGAATTTCGTAATCAACGATTATTGCGCGATTTTCAATTTATTTTTGATTATGTAGATACATCTGCTATAACCGGAAAGTCATATTTACCAATATTTATTACCGAATCTTTTTCCGATTATTATTTTAATAAAAATCCCAAAACTGAAAGAGAAATTATA
>JBHOSR010000069.1:0-13050 GCA_042584405.1 Bacteroidota bacterium | reverse complement strand
ATAAAACTCTTTCAATTTTAATAAAAAAATTGGTTTAATTAAAATTTAACATAAATTATATCGTTTATTTTATGTTATTTAGCAATCCAAATTTATCTACTGAATGAGCAATTTTTTTAAATATTTACTAATAACCTTTATAATTATTCAAATATTCTCTTCATGCGAAAAAGAAGAATTTAATACATCTATAGATGCCTCACTTGTTTTTTCGAACGATACAATTTTATTTGATACAATTTTTACTACAATTGGTTCAGCCACACAAAGATTTACAGTTAAAAATCCATATAATAAGGACCTTAAAATCTCATCGATTTTCTTGGCTGGAGGCAGTAGTTCGCCGTTCAGACTTAATATTGATGGTTACCCTGGTACACGATTAGATAATATTGAACTAAGAGAAAAAGATAGCTTATATATATTTGTGGAAATTACTGTAGATCCAAATAACTCTGATTTGCCACTGGTGGTAAAAGACTCAATTATTTTTTCATTCAATAATAAACAACAAGATGTTGATTTAATAGCATGGGGACAAGATGTAAATTTAATAAATGGAGAAATTATTGGAACTCAACTATGGAATAGTTCAAAACCATATTTAATATATAATTCTATGCTTATCGATACAAATAGCATTTTAACTATCGAGGCTGGTACAATGTTACATTTTCATAAAAACTCAAGGTTATACGTTGCAGGAACTATTATTGCAAATGGAACTTATGAATCTCCAATTAAATTTCAAGGTGATAGACTTGAAAACGATTATGAGGATATTCCTGGGCAATGGGATGGTATATGGTTAATGGCTGGCAGCAAAGATAATATTCTAAATTTCTGTGAAATAAAAAATGCAATTATTGGAATACGAGTTGATACACTAGCTAACTTATCTAAACCTACATTGTTATTATCGAATAGTAGAGTTGAAAATATGACATCAACTGGTATATATGCACAAGGATCAACTATAGAGGCATTTAATAACTTAATATCGAACTGTGGGCAATTTGCAATTGCATTAACAATTGGTGGTTCATACGAATTTTATCATTGTACAATTGGCAACTTTTGGGGATTTTCAACTCGAACAACACCATCTGTTTTACTTAATAATTACTATTTCGATATTTATAATAATATACAAATTAGGCCCATAGAAAAAGCCTTATTTGGGAATTGTATTATTTATGGAAATAAAGAATCTGAAATTGTTATTGATAAATTTGATAGCAATAGTGAATTGAACTATAAGTTTGACCATTGTCTTATTAGAGTTGATAAGGATTTCTCAACTTCTGATCCTAATTCATTCGAGAGTATAATTGTAAATATCGATCCTAAATTTAAAGATCCATATGAGGGAGATTTTGAACTTGATACATTATCTATTGCAAAAGATTCTGGTAAAGATGAATACGGTATATTGTTTCCATTTGATTTAAATATGCAAAACAGAATTATAGATAGTCATCCTGATTTAGGGGCATTTGAGCGAATCGAAAATCAATAAGTATGATTAAAAGAGTCCTTTTTATAATCTTTTCTTTAGTAATAATTGTTCCAGGATATTGCCAACAAATTAATGATAGTTACAAAGTACTATTTTATAATGTTGAAAATCTATTTGATACTGCTAATGACAGTCTTATAAATGATGAAGAGTTTTTACCTGAAGGTGATCGCTTCTGGAATAATCATAAATATTATTCAAAACTTAACAATATCTACAAAGTTATTGTTGCTATTGGAGAATGGGATCCTCCGGCAATTATAGGATTATGTGAAATTGAGAATAGAAAAGTTCTTAATGACCTAGTTAACAATACACCATTGGTGAAATTTGAGTATCAGATTATTCATACAGAATCACCAGATAGAAGAGGTATTGATGTTGGATTTTTATATCGAGATGATTTATTTAAGCCAATATACAATGAAGCTATTTCTATAAATTTTCCTAACAATCCCGAAAGTAAAACTCGTGACATACTTTACGTTAAAGGTATTGCTAATAATGCTGATACTTTAGATATTTTTATTAATCATTGGCCATCGCGTTGGGGAGGCCAACTCGAATCTGAAGATCGTAGATTATTTGTAGCATCTGTTTTAAGATTAAAAATAGATTCTATATTAGAAATAAATCCGAAGTCAAACATTATAATAACAGGAGATTTTAATGATTACCCCGACAATAAAAGTATATATGAAGTATTAAATGCATCTCAGGAATATGAAAATATTATTAATAGTGAGCTCTATAATTTATCATCTTTTCTTTATCAAACTAAAAATATTGGAACGCACAAATATCAAGGTGAATGGAGAGTTTTAGATCAGTTTATTGTTTCAGGAAATCTACTTGATAATAAAAATAAGGCTTATACATCGTATAATGACATTCATATATTCAACGCTGAGTTTTTATTAGAACCCGATGAAGGATATTTTGGATATAAACCAAAACGAACATTTATAGGCTTTAAATATAACGGAGGATTTAGTGATCACCTGCCAACGTACTTAATCCTGAATTTTAATAAGTAAATTATTTTTTCGGAATTAAACCCAGCTCCTCACCCTTCTTTACCATAAAATTGTAGGCTTCTTTAAAATCATTATGAATTTCACCTTCAAGAATAGCTTCTTTTATTGCATTCTTAATGTCACCAACTGTTTTACATGGTTTAATACTAAATGTTTCAATAATTAGTTCGCCAGAAATTGGAGGTTGAAAATTACGTAAAGCGTCCTTTTCTTCAATTTCTATTAATTTTTCTCGAACAGTTTTGAAGTTGCTTAAATGCTTTTGTACGGTATATTCATTTTTGGAAGTAATGTCGGCCTCGCACAACAACATTAAATCGTCAATTTCGTCACCTGCATCGAACAATAACCTTCGCACTGCAGAATCTGTGACTACGTCTTGTGAAAGGACAATAGGACGTAAGTGCAATTGAACTAACTTTTGAACATACTTCATTTTCTCATTCAATGGTAGTTTTAATCTCTTAAATATTACTGGAACCATTTTAGCTCCAAAATGCTCATGACCATGAAATGTCCAACCAACATTTTCAATATATTTTTTTGTTTTTGGTTTAGCAATATCATGCAATAAAGCAGCCCATAGAAGCCATAAATTATTTGTTTTACTTCTCACATTATCAACAACCTCAATAGTATGATAAAAATTATCTTTGTGCATTTTACCATCCTTTGAATCTACTCCCTTTAATTTTTGAAGTTCAGGGAAAAATTCGCCAACTAATCCTGAATTTTCCAATATTTTTAATCCAATAGAAGGTTTTTCCGAAAAAAGAATCTTATTTAACTCATCAATAATCCGCTCGCTAGATAATATTTTAGTTCTTCGCTTATTTTTAATTATAGATTGGTACGTGTTTTCTTCAATCTTAAAATTAAGTTGTGATGCAAATCTTATCGCTCTATACATCCTTAATGGATCATCTGAAAAAGTTCTATCTGGATCTAAAGGAGTACGTATAATTCTCGCCAATAAATCTTCTTCTCCATTAAAGGGATCAATTAATTGCCCGTAATTTTCTTTATTTAATGATATAGCCAAAGCATTAATTGTGAAATCTCTTCGTCTTTGATCGTCTTCAAGGGTTCCGTCCTCAACAATTGGTTTTCTTGAGTTTTTTCTGTAAGATTCTTTTCTAGCTCCAACAAATTCAATTTCATATTCGCCATGACGAATCATTGCGGTTCCAAAATTCTTAAAAACGCTTACTTTAACATTTGGTCCAATTCTCTGAGCAACTTTTTCAGCAATACTTATTCCACTACCAAGTGCAACTATATCAATGTCTTTTGATGATCTTTTTAACAATACATCTCTCACAAATCCTCCGATAACAAATACAAGAGTATTTTCATATTCTCCTATCTGAGATATTATATTAAAAATCGGATCATTAAGACATTTCTTCATATGTATATATGACAATTTATTGTTTTTCATGACAAAATTACAATTATTTGCACTTATTCCGAACTATTACCTGCTTTTTCGTATTTGGAATGTTGTTTGTAAAACTGTTATTAAATTCATATATTGAATTCTTTATACATGTAAATATTTTATAATAACATAAACTAAAAACAATGCTTGAACATTTAACAAAAGAAACATTTAAAGAAAAGGTTTTCAATTTTGAAGAAAATAAAGATTGGAAATTTGAAGGCAGTAAACCATGTTTAATTGATTTTTATGCAGATTGGTGTCAGCCATGTAAGATGGTTGCTCCTATTCTTGAAGAATTATCAAAGGAATACGACGGAAAGGTTGATATATATAAAGTAGATACTGAAGATCAACAAGAATTAGCGGGTATGTTTGGAATAAAAAGTATACCATCTTTATTATTTGTTCCTATGGATGGTCAACCACAAATGGCTCAAGGTGCATTGCCAAAAGATTCATTTCAGAAAGCAATTAAAGATGTACTAAAAGTTGATTTAGAAAATTAGAAATAACTCTTTACAAATTGAAAGCCGGTTATTAACCGGCTTTTTTTGTTTAATAGAATTTTTAATCTACATTTGCATCATCAATGGGGTGCCAAACATGCAGGCTGAGATCATACCCTTCGAACCTGGTCCGGGTAATGCCGGATAGGGATAAAGAGTAAATCAAAAATTTCCCATTGTTTTTCATTAAAGTTGATAAGTAGAGTTTGCTATTTAAATAAGTAAACTAAAATCATTATTTAATAAAAACAATGATTTATAGAGGCCTCTAGTTAATTTGTAGATACAGATTTTACTTTCAACTATCCAAATGTTAAACAATAAAAATTAAAAAAATGAAACGGATAGGAATTTCAATCTTTTTACTAGCATTATCGCAAGTTTTACTTTCCCAGGAAACCATTACAGGAACTGTGAAAAATCAGGAAGGTGAGCCATTAATTGGTACAAATGTAATAATAAAAGAAACATTTAAAGGAACTGCAACTAATTCAAAAGGAGAATTTAGTTTCATAAAAATTAAACCCAACGATTATACTTTTATTATATCTTTCCTAGGGTATCAAACAATAGAAAAGGAAATATTAAAAGAGAATCTTAAAAACTTAGAATTTGTTCTTGAACCATCGAATATTTTATCGGAAGAAGTAATTGTTACAGCTACAAGGGCTAAAGACAATGATCCAGTATCATTTACAAATATTGGAAAAGCTATAATCGAGGAAAATAATTTTGGACAAGATATTCCATATTTACTAAGTATAACGCCATCTATAGTTTCAACGTCGGATGCAGGAACTGGAGTAGGTTATACATACTTAAGAATACGTGGTACAGATCAAAACAGAATAAACATTACTGTTAATGGTATTCCTTTAAATGATTCAGAGTCGCATGGAGTGTGGTTTGTTAATATGCCCGACTTATTATCATCAGTAGATAATATTCAGATTCAACGTGGGGTTGGGACATCGAGTAATGGCTCTGCAGCTTTTGGTGCTACATTGAACCTACAAACAAAGACATATAATACAGATGCATATGCGGATATTAATTCTTTCGCAGGATCATTTTATACTTTCAGAAACTCAGTTAGTTTTGGTACCGGATTGATTAATGACAAATTTACATTCGATGGCAGGTTTTCTAAAATAACTTCAGATGGATTTATCGATAGAGCTAGTTCTAATCTGGAATCGTTTTATTTATCAGGTGCATATTATACAAGTAATAGCATATTAAAAGCGAATATAATATCCGGGAAAGAAAAAACTTACCAGGCATGGTATGGGATTCCAAAGGTAAGATTAGAGAATGATTTTATTGGAATGCAACGTTACTTAGATCATGGTTTAATTGATCAGGAGGAATACGATCATATGAATAACTCTGCTAGCAAAACCTACAATTTTTACACATACGATAATGAAACCGATAATTACAAACAAGATCATTATCAGCTTTTTTATTCTTATGAGTTTAATCCTGCATTTCATTTAAATACAGCCCTTCACTATACACGTGGACGAGGATATTATGAGCAATATAAAAAAGATCAAGATTTTGTTGATTACCAGCTTGAAGATGTAATAGTTTCTTCTGATACAATTAGTAGTACAGATTTAATTCAACAAAAATGGCTTGATAATCACTTTTATGGAGGTGTTTTCTCATTAGATTATCAAACCAATAAATTAGAACTTATTATTGGGGGAGGATTGAATCAATATTTGGGAAAACATTTTGGTGAAGTAATCTGGGCTCAATATGCAAGTAATGGAGACATACGACATAGATGGTATGAAAGTGACGGAAATAAAGTGGATTTTAATATTTATACAAAACTTAAGTATAGCTTTTTTGATAAACTAAACATCTTTATAGATCTACAAGAAAGGTATATAAAGTATAAAATTGATGGCATCGACGATAATTTAAGAGATATCTCTCAAAAACACTTCTTCTATTTTTTCAATCCAAAGACTGGATTATTCTATCAATTTAACGATGCTCATTCCGGTTATCTAACATTTGCTATTGCAAACAGGGAACCTAATAGAAGTAATTATACAGACTCTGATCCAAATAAACCATTACCAACATTTGAAACTTTATATAATTTAGAGTTGGGATATGAACTTAAAACAACAAATACTTATTTTAAGTCAAATCTATATTATATGAATTATAAGGACCAGCTTGTTTTAACAGGTGAAATTAATGATGTTGGAGCCCCAATAATGACAAATGTAGATAAAAGTTACCGCCTAGGATTAGAATTATCGGCAGGACTTAAATTATTAGAAAGGTTAAATGTAAATGCAAATGCGACTATCAGCAGAAATAAAATAATAGATTTTACAGAATATGTTGATAATTGGGATACATGGGGACAAGAGACTAATAAAATAGGAGAAACCGATTTATCATTCTCTCCCAATATCATTGCTAATGGAACAATTTCTTACGAAATTTTCAAGAATTTTAAAACTGCATTTATTTCAAAGTTTGTTGGCAAACAATATATTGGCAACACGTCGATCAATGAGCGATCAATTGATCCTTATTATGTTAGTGATTTAAAATTTACGTATTCACTAAAAACAAAATTTATTAAAGAAATCGGTATTAACTTATTAATTAACAATTTATTCAATCACGAGTATGAATCAAATGCCTGGGTATACAGATATATGCTTGGAGGAGAAGAATATGTTATGGACGGATATTTTCCACAAGCAGGTGTAAATATTTTGGGTGGAATAAACTTAAAATTTTAGCAAAAAATTCTGAGATTTTTTTTACATTTTTTTATTTTCTGTATATGTGATTATATAAACGATACAGAATTTGCTTAACATTTTTTTTGAAAAAAACAACTTTTTTTGAAACAATTTTAAAATAAAAACGTTTCAATAATTAGAAAACAGTTTACGCTTAATTTGCTAAGCAATAGCAAGTAAAGTTATGTAAAGACAGTTTTTTCATTTAAATTTTAGGTTTAATTTTTAGGGTATTAAGAAAGTCAGGAGCAACAGGTTTCTGGCTTTTTTAATTAAAAACAAAACTCATAAATCTTTATCTCTTATAGTTCCATACTTGAAAAACATTGTATAATTTTTCGCTATTTTTGTGTAAAATCATCTTTATGCGAATTAAAATTATATTCTGCTTACTCATATTTACTTTTCTTACAAATTGCCAAGAAAAAACATTTCAAAGCGAAAAAAGAGTTTTTCGTTATAACGAGTCTAAAGGAATTGCTACTTTGGATCCTGCATTTGCAAAAAGCCAAGTATTAATTTGGCCAGCAAATCAGTTGTACAATGGTTTGGTTCAAATGGATAATCATTTGAATATAAAACCATGCATTGCAAAAAAATGGACAATCACTGATAATGGGAAAAATTACCAGTTTATTTTACTTGATGATGTTTATTTTCATGATCATGAAATATTTCAAAATGGTAAAGGACGAAAAGTTACAGCATACGATTTTGAATATAGTTTAAATCGAATTATTAATCCTAATATAGCTTCTCCAGGCGCATGGATCTTTAATAATGTTAGGAAAAATGGCATTCAGGCAATAAATGACAGTACCCTTCAGATTCAATTAAACAATCCGTTTCCTGCATTTTTGGGATTATTAAGTATGCAATACTGTTCTGTTGTACCTAAGGAAGCAATAGAATACTTTCGAGATGATTTTAGAAATAATCCTATTGGTACAGGTCCATTCCAATTTAAAATGTGGAAAGAAGGTGAGAAATTGATTTTTGTTAAAAATCCTAATTATTTTGAAAAAGATAGTATTGGAAATCTTCTACCCTATTTAGATGCTATTTCAATAACATTTATAAACGATAAACAATCCGAATTTCTGGAGTTTCTTAAAGGCAATATTGATTTTATATCGGGATTATATCCTTCAAATAAGGATGAATTAATTACTAAAAATGGAAATATTAATCCTAAGTATAGCGATCAATTAAAAATGATAAATCAGCCTTATTTAAACACAGAATATTTAGGGTTTTTATTAGACACCTCTGAAATTAAGGATAAATCATCACCAGTTTTGAATAAGAAAATAAGACAAGCTATAAACTATGGTTTCGATCGTAAAAAAATGATGAAATATCTAAGAAACAATATTGGTTCACCAGCAGTTCAAGGTATTATTCCGCGTGGTCTGCCTTCGTTTTCAGAAGAGTTTAGAGGATATGATTATGATCCAGATAAAACACGAGAACTTTTAATAGAAGCTGGTTACCCAAACGGTGAAGGTTTATCTCCAATCACCTTAACAACTACAAGTGATTATTTAGATTTATGTGAATATTTCCAACAACAACTTTCTCAGTTTGGAATAGAGATTACGATTGATATTAACACAGGTGCTACGTTCAGAGACATGGTTGCAAATTCCAAACTCGAATTTTTTAGAGGATCGTGGATTGCTGATTATCCAGATGCAGAAAACTATTTAGCATTATTTTATAGTAGAAATCATAGTCCTGTCGGACCAAATTATACACATTACTTTAATCCTAAATATGATCAACTTTATGAACAAGCAATGTTAGAAATTAACGATAGTATCAGATACAAATTATATACTGAAATGAACCAGTTAATAATAGAAGACGCAGTTGTTGTGCCTTTATATTATGATGAAGTCGTAAGATTTGTTAAAAACAATGTTGCTGGATTCGAAAGCAATCCTATGAATTTATTAAATTTAAAATATGTAAAAAAACAATCTAAATTATGATACTTGTTGCCGATAGTGGTTCTTCGAATACCGATTGGATAATTATTGAAAATAATAAAATTATTTCATCTTTTTCAACCAAAGGGTTTAATCCATATTTTACAAGTAGTGAAAAGATTAGCTCTGATTTAAAGTTAGAAATTCCAAAAGATATAAACATTGACACAATTAGTAAAGTCTACTTTTATGGATCGGGTTGTTCAACAACTGAAATGAAGAACATTGTTAAAACTGGACTAGTTAACTTTTTTCAGAATCCTGCAATTGAAGTTTATCACGATTTAATTGGTGCAGCAAGAGCATTGTTTCATAACGAAATAGGAATTGTTGTAATCTTGGGTACAGGTGCTAATACTTGCTTCTATAATGGAAACGAAATTACTAAAAACATACCCTCATTAGGATATATATTAGGAGATGAGGGAGGTGGAGACTATTTAGGTAAATTATTTATAACCGAATTGCTGTATGAAAATATTCCAGAGATTGTTTCCAGTAATTTTTATAAACAGTATAAGCATTCAAAAAGTCAAATAATGCAGAAAGTATACAAGGAATCGCATCCCAACCAATTTTTAGCTTCTATATGTAAATTTATATTTGAATATAGGAGTAATGAATTTGTAAATAGCATAATTACAAAATCATTTACAGATCTATTTGAAAAACATATAACAAAATATGATGATTATCAAAATCAGAACATCCGTATTGCTGGTTCTGTAGGATATTATTTCCAAGATGACCTGCAAAAAATTGCAAAAGAGTTTAATACTAAAATCGACTTATTCGAAAAAAAACCTATAAATCGTTTAGCACAGTACCATTTAAAATACAAATAAGCAATAGCTTGCATATTTTATATGTTTTGATATCATTTTTTATTCAAGTATCTTTAAATTAGCAGTTTTAAAACTAACTGATTATCGATGAAAACTTGTATAATTATAGATGACGAAAAGAATGCCAGAGAGGCGTTGGCTAAGATAATTGAGCGATACTTTAATACCAAAATAAATATTCTTCAATTAGCTGATTCTGTAAAAGAAGGTGTATTTGCCATTAATAAATATCGCCCTGATATTGTGTTTCTCGATATTGAAATGCCTGAAGAAAATGGCTTTAAGCTTTTCGACTATTTTGATATTTACAACTTTGAAGTAATTTTTACTACAGCTTATAAACAATATGCTATTGATGCCATTAAGTTTTCTGCACTAGATTATTTATTAAAACCTATAAATTATATTGACTTAAGAGATGTTCTCGTTCGACTAGAAAAAAAACAAAGTAAAGCCTCTAATACAGATCAGATTGAGGTATTTTTAAGTAATATTAATAATGAGTCGGGTAATTTTAATAAAATTGCTTTACCAACCTTAGATGGTTTTCAACTAGAAAAAATAAATAATATAGTTTATTGCCAGGCAGAAGAAAATTATTGCAAGATCTTTACAAATCGTAATGAGGCAATATTAGTAGCTCGCACTTTAAAAAATATTGAAGAATTATTACCTGAAGAACTATTTTTCAGAATACATAAATCTCACCTGGTAAATATGAATTATATTAAATCATATAGCAAAACAGATGGTTATAAAATAAAATTAGAGAACGGTGTTGAGCTTGATGTTGCTACGCGAAGGAATGAAGAATTTTTAAAGGCTCTAACAAGACGTTAATATTTCCAATCCTGAGGAATGAAAAAAAGATTACTTCTTATACTATTTTATGTTTTTTTCTCAATTCATTCTTCTTTGAGTCAACAACATTATTCAAGAAACTATACTATTAATGAAGGACTACCAGATAATTGCATTCGTGATATTTATAAAGACAGTAGAGGATTTTTATGGTTAGCTACAGACGCAGGATTAACTAAATTTGATGGTATTGAATTTTCTGTTTACACTTCGCAAGATAAATTAATAGGTGATAATATATGGTCAGTTACTGAGGATGATATAGGTAATATTTGGATAGGATGTCATGATGGTGGCATTTCAAAACATACTGGCAGAGAGATTATTTCATTTAATACTGAAAACGGATTAATTTCAAATGAAGTAAGAAAAGTTTATTATTCAAAAAAGTTTAAATTATTATTTATTGGTACCGAAGATGGTTTGTCGATATTAAAAGAAGGCAAATTTATTTCATTTCATCAAAAATTGAATAATGTAAATCAAAGACTCCAAATTACTGATTTTCTTGAGAATGAAGATTATATATATGTTTTTACTAATGGAAACGGATTATATAAGTTTATTCCAAATACAGCTAGTCTTTTAAGAGTCCCCGCAGATAATCCTTTAAACAGCATACGTACTAATTCAGCATATATCAGTAGTACTCAAGATACCATTATAAACTTCGATAGAAAAAAGATTCTTACCATTAAGAATGGTAATAGAAACTCAAAAGATCTTATTGGCCAGATTGTTGATTATAGAGAAGATCATAATAAAAACATATGGATTGCAGCATGGAATAATAATTATGTAAATGCTGGCGGATTGTTTAAATATGATAACACTGGGATACAAAACTTTGGGGAATATATTGGAATTAAGACTAAAGATATTTTATCGCTTGAATTTGATTCAAAAGAGAATCTACTTTGGATTGGCACGAAAGAACAAGGACTTTATATGTATCCTCTTACCAATTACACTTATTATAAAGCAATTGATTTTAAATTGCCAGAATTAAATATTTCCGATTTACATGTTGATAACTTAAAAAATTTATGGATTGTTGCAGAAAAAAATATAATAAAGAAAATAGATACCGAACAGTACAAAACTTTACATTTCGAATTATTTAAAAAAATATTTGAACAATTTGTTCGTAAAAAGATTAAGTTAAAATACAGCTACTTAAATGACAAGAATGGTTCTTATGAGAAATATCAACAACTTATTTCAAATGGAACATATCCATACTCCAATCCTTACTATAATTTAAATGGTGGTAAAATAGAAGCAAACAGCCTATATAAACCACTTAAGTATGATGTTATTATTAACAAACAGTTAAGAGAATTTAATAGTGTTATAACTGATAAGAAAGGTAATATATGGATTGGCAGCAACGTTGGAATATTTAAAATTGATCATAAATCAGAAAAAATTAAATATTACGATATTGAAGGAAATCAGTTTAGTAAATTTCATATTGATACCGAAGGCAAGCTATATGGAATTAGTTGGACTGATTTATACATTTTTCCAGATTTAGAGAACAGTTCAGAGCATTATTTGTACAATCACCATGAACATGATAGTCCGATAAATATTACAAAAATTATAGATTATAATGGTAAAGTTTGTTTTTCAAGCACTGATCATGGCTTATACTTATACGACAGCAGTTTCTTTTCTACTTACAAGCATAAATCCATAGAGAGTCAGTCCTTTAATGATATTTGCTTTGATAATCTAGGTAATCTAATTACTGCAAATAATAATGGTAAAATTTATGTATTTAAACTCCTTGAAGATTCTCTAAACATCCAGTTTGTAATTGATAATAAAAATGGTTTACTCGGATCAAGTGTAAGATTCCTGAGCTGTACTCAAGAAAATATGCTAATTGCAGGAACTAATGCAGGATTAAATATCATTGACCTTAAAGAATTATATAATACAGGAAATATTGATATTAAAACTTTTGATAAATCTAATGGATTTACTGATTATTCAGGTGAAGTATCAGTTATTCAAAATGAAGAATTTATATGGATAGGCTCAAGTACTAATCTTGTT
>JBHOSR010000068.1:0-13142 GCA_042584405.1 Bacteroidota bacterium | reverse complement strand
AATATATAACGAAGGAAATCAAAAAAGAATAACAGAATTACAAGCAAAGTTCGAAACCGAGAAAAAAGAAAAAGAAATACTTCAGTTAAGATCAGAAAAACAAAAAACAAAACAAAATTCTATTCTTATAATAATTATTTCAACAACCATAGCTCTTTTAATCATATTGGTATTGTTATATAACAGATTTTTGATAAAGAAAAAATCAATTCAACTTTTGGACAATAAAAATATTCAACTAGAAAAGGCAAATAAAGAGTTAATTACAGCAAAGGAAAAAGCTGAAGAATCTGATCGATTAAAAACAGCTTTTCTAGCAAATATATCTCATGAAATTAGAACTCCAATGAATGCTATTATTGGATTTTCTGAGTTCTTGGTTGATCCTGGGATAAGTGATGAACAAAAATTGGAATTGCTTAGATTTATAAATCTTAATAGTGATATTTTATTAAATCTTATTGATGATATTCTTGATATATCATTAATAGAATCAGGGCAGTTAAAAATAAAGAAAGAAAAAATTTCTATTAATAGGCTATTAGAAGAAACATATCAATTAATGAATAATAAAAAAGAGTTGAAAGAGTCTAACGTTAAACTTAAATACATTAGTACTGTAAATGGCGAGATAGAAGTAAAATCTGATCCTTTCCGATTAAAGCAGATTCTGATAAATTTAATTGACAACTCAATTAAATTTACAACAAAAGGTGAGATTAAATTTGGTTATAAAGTTATCCAACTAAAGAATGGAAAAAAGATACAATTTAATGTTAATGATACAGGTATTGGAATAGATCAGAAATATCATGAATCTATTTTTGAAATGTTTTACAAAGTACCAACGGACAATACTGTTTTATATAGAGGAACTGGAGTTGGTTTATCTATAGTTAAAAGTTTAATTGAACAAATGGGTGGTGAAATATGGTTAAATTCATCCTTGAATACTGGATCAACTTTCTATTTTACAATTCCTTATGACTAGCTAAAATATTAACTTTAATTTAATCATCTGCAATAGAACTATTATGTTTTATATTTGTTATTTTATTAAAATTTTAAAATGAGAAATTTCATATTTTTTTCTTTATCTATTTTTATTTATTCATGCATAACCACTGTTGATAAACCTGAAAATTATCAACTTGTTATAGTGGAAACAAGTGATGTTCACGGAGCTATATTCGATTATGATTTTATAAATGATCGAAATTCTTCTGGATCATTATCTAAGGTGCAAACATACCTTAACGATCTTAGAAAAGATAATAACGTTATTTTGCTTGATAATGGAGATATTTTACAAGGCCAACCCATAGTGTATTATTCCAATTACGAAAATACCTCTGAGACACATATTTGCTCAAAAATCATGAACTATATGCAATACGATGTAGCAACAATAGGTAATCATGATATAGAAGCAGGTCATAAAGTTTATGATAAGATAAACAATGAAATAAATTTTCCATGGTTAGCAGCTAATGCAATAAATAAATCGGATGGGAAACCTTATTTCGATCCTTATTCAATAATCAATAAGGATGGAATTAAAATTGCTGTGTTTGGATTAATTACTCCTGGAGTGCCTGACTGGTTGCCCGAAGAGCTATGGTCAGGAATGGAATTTGAAGACATGATAGTTTCAGCAAAAAAGTGGGTGCCAAAAATATTAGAGGAAGAAAAGCCAGATTTGTTAGTTGGCCTTTTTCATTCAGGTTATGATTATTCATATGGAGGCTTAAGTGGCGATACTTATAAAAATGAAAATGCATCATTGTTAGTTGTCCAACAAGTGCCAGGTTTTGATGTAGTATTTGTTGGTCATGATCATCGAACATGGAACGAAAAAATTGAAAATATAAATGGCGATGAAGTTATTGTTTTAGGTCCAACAAGTTCTGCACGTCAGGTAGTAACAGCAAATATTGAATTTAATCTAAATCAAGAAGGCAAATACGAAAAGCAAATAACTGGGGAAGTTGTTGAAATGAATCAATACAAATCTGAATCTTTATTCGAGATCGAATTTAATAATGAGTTTTTAAAAGTAAAAGAATATGTATCGAAAAAGGTTGGTGAATTTGAAAATACTATTGATGCCCATAAAGCTTTATATGGACCGTCAGAAATTATTGATTTAGTTCAACAAGTTCAACTTGAAATTAGTAATGCAGATATATCAATGGCTGCACCACTAGTATATAGCTCTGTTATTGACTCAGGACCAGTTTATGTTCGCGATATGTTTAAATTATATCGATTTGAGAATTTCTTATACACATTGAATCTTACTGGTAAAGAAATTGATAGTTACCTAGAATATTCTTTTGGAAACTGGTTTAATACCATGGACAATGAAAACGATCATTTGCTGAGATTTAAATTAGATGAGAACAATAAACTCATTTATTCTGAAAGATATAATTCATACTTATTAGAAAGCAATTTTTATAATTTTGATGTTGCTTCGGGAATTAAATTTGTTGTTGATATTACTAAACCAATAAACGATAAAGTTAGCATATTATCGTTTTCAGATAACCGTAAATTTTATATGGATAGTACATATAGTGTGGCTGTAAATAGTTATCGAGGTAATGGTGGTGGCGGTCATTTAATCAACGGAGTTGGTTTAACGAAAGAAGAATTGCTGGCAAGAAGAATTAATTCAACAGAAAAAGATTTACGATATTATATGATGAAATGGATTGAAAAAAAGGAAATTATTAATCCTGAAATAATAGGCAATTGGGAAATATATCCAGAAGAGTGGTGGCAAAAGGCCAAGCAAAAAGATAAAAAATTATTAAAAAAGGAATAATTAAATAAATGAGAAAGTTAGTTATAGCGGGCATAATATTGATAATGATAATATCATGCCGAAGAGTTGAAGAGCAAAAAGAAAAACAAGTTCAAAAGCCCAAAAATATAATTTTAATGATTGGAGATGGAATGGGTGTGACCCAAATTTATGCTGCCATGTCGGTTTCAGAAAAACAACTTAACTTTGAAAGATTTAAGTATGTGGGCTTTCAAAAGACGTATTCAGCTTCAAATTATATTACAGATTCTGGCGCTGGGGCAACCGCATTATCAACAGGAAGTAAAACAATTAATAAATACATAGCTGTTGATACTACAGGAAATCCTTTGAAAACAATTTTAGAGTATGCGGAAGATAATGAATTAGCCACAGGACTTGTTTCAACAAGTACAATAATACATGCAACACCAGCATCTTTTATTGCTCACGACACATCTCGATATAATTATGAAAATATTGCCTCTGATTTTTTGGATATTGATATTGATGTATTTATTGGTGGTGGTAAAAGGTATTTTACAGAAAGAGAAGATAGTTTGAATCTAATTGATTCATTGAAGAAAAAACAATATCAGTTAATAGATGGATTAGAAAATTTTAATACTGAGATTGAAGGTAAATTTGCTGTATTTACTGCTGATAAGCATAATCCTAGCATAATTAATGGAAGAGGAGATATGTTGCCTCTTTCGACAGAAAAAGCAATAAAAGTCTTAAATAAAAATGAGAATGGATTTTTCTTAATGGTCGAAGGATCTCAAATAGATTGGGGAGGAGAAGAAAATGATATTGAGTTCGTTATTACTGAAACTATCGATTTTGATAATGCAATTGCAAAAGCCCTTGAATTTGCAATTGAAAACAAAGAAACATTGGTAATTGTAACTGCAGATCATGAATCAGGGGGATTAGCTTTAGTTGACGGTGATTTGGAGACAAAAACAATAAAAGTAGAATTCTCAAGTGACGATCACACTGGAGTTATGGTTCCTGTTTTTGCGTATGGCCCAGGAGCAGAAGAGTTTGGTGGGATTTATGAAAATACTGAGATCTTCGAAAAAATGATGAAAGCTTTTGGTTTTGAAAAATAGTATTTAACATTTCTTATATTTAAAAAGGCTCAGAAATTTTCCGAGCCTTTTTAATATATTTGAGAACTTTTATTATTCTAAATCAACGTTTCCGTATTTGGTTTCAATTTCAACTATCGATTTAGTATTGCTATCTGTACCAACTAAACCTTCGATCTGAAGCGAGGTACTTTCTTTTATTCTGCTTACTCTTCCTTCATGAGGAAAATCTATATCAGCATATTTGGCATAGCCTTTAATGTTGTAAGATGCATTAGGATCTATGCTAATATCTATGTTACCATATTCATTTTCAATGTTTATTTTTTCAAAATTAGCAGGAACATAGTCAACATCTATACTACCATATCTATTATCAAATTCAAGTTTTTTATAAATTTCGTTAACATCATAACCTGTATATGCTGTTGTTGCAATTAAATTTGTAATCTTTCCTATTCTATATTCATCGTATTTCGATTCACAAACAATTGAACTTGCTTTTTCAACATATAGTTTAGAATATTTTGTTACGGCTATTAAAGCCTTGCATTCTTCAATTTCAAGTTTAGAATATTTTAGGGTTAAGTTTAACCATTTACACTCTTCAATTGCTCCATTTGAGTATGCAAGATAAATCTCATTAAGTGGCTTTACATTTTCTCTGGTAAGCTTATTTACCTTCAAATTTCCATATTTTACGGTAATCTTTGAGTGACCGGCAATTTCGTTAATAAACACACTGCCATATTTATTGGTTAAGTCAAGTTTTATGCTTTTAGGAATATTAACTTTATAGTCGATACTAAATTCTTTGTTGTCAAAAGTATTCCATTTACTGAATTTATCATCAATCTCGGTAATAGCTTCAATTGTATTTCCTGCCTGACTAAATTTAACTGTAATGTAATCTAGCAATTCTTTTGCTTTTTCCTCATTTCTATGATCAACTGTAATGGTTACATCTATGGTAACTTTATTCTTATCCCAGTCATTAATGTCAACATCGCCAAACTTATTTTGGATAGTCAAAAGAGTATTAGCATCTGCATCATATTCTTTATGCAGATTCTTAGAGAATTCATCACTTCCAGCAAATGCTGAAGTAAATACTAATATTTGGACAAGTATTAGTATTATTGCTGATTTAAATATTGGTGCTTTCATAATTTTCTGATTTGTTAGTATTAATATTTTGTGCTTGTTGTAATTGTTCTAATATTTGATTCATAACTTCTACTTTTAGTTGGTAATGCTGAATCATTGCATTTATAACTCTTTGATCGTTAGGATTTGTTGTTAAGTCTTTTTTTAGATTTTCATAAATTGAATCCATTTCCGATAATTCATGTAACAGCATTACTTTTTGGGTGCTATCCATAAATTGAAATTGGTTTATTTCACCATATCTCTGATTTACAAGTTGTGTATAATACATTTCAACTTCACCATATTCTGCAGATATTTCACTTAAAGCAATTCCATCATTAGTTTTGGATTCAAAATTATCATATACCCATAATCCAGATAAAACAACCAAAATGGCTACAACGGCTGCTTTTAGCATATAACCTATAGTAAAAGTTTTATTTTTTTTATTTTTTTGATTGAGCTTTTGCTCAAATCTTTCAAAATGACCATCGTCGGGTTCATACACATCAAAATCTTGTCGATTTTCTAGTATTATTTTATCTAAATCTTTCATATCTAGTATATTTTCTTTATTTGCTTATCTTTTAAACATTCAATTAATTTTTTCTTGGCTCTTGCAAACTGTGATCTCGATGTTGAACTGCTTATATTAAGAATTTCACTAATTTCATCGTGATCGTAACCTTCTATTAGGTAAAGTGATAAAACTACTCTGTAACCATCTGGTAATTTTTGAATTTCCTCTCTTATTTCTCCAACTTTCATTGATACCTCTTCACTATTTTCATTATTTTCTTCATCTTTTACTTCGTAAACCGAGTCTTCAAGTGAATTAGTATCTAATTTTCGTTTTCTTAGTTCATCGAGCGAATGATTAATAACTATTCTTTTTAACCATGCACCAAAACTTACCTCACCCTTATAAAAATTAATTTTTTCAAATGCCTTTAAGAACGACTCCTGCATTATATCTTCTGCTTCAAGACTATCATTTACAATGCGCAAGCAGGTATTGTACATTGCTTTATAATATAGCTTGTACAGTTGAAACTGTGCTTTTTGCTCCCCCGATTTACACCGGTCTATAATATCCTGATGGATATTCGTATAAATGCTTTCCTGTTTATTCATATTTCCAATAAAAAGACGTTATGAAAATGTTAACGCTGCACCATGCGTATAATTTGTTATATGTTATCTTTACTTTTTTATAAATATACAATAAATCAAATAGTTATAATTAAGTTTTTAAGGAATGTTCTTCAATTTGATACTAATTATATTTAATAATAAAGATGAATATCATTTTAATTAAATTTGCTAGCTTAATCTAAAAAAATAATAGCAATGAAAAATCAATTTACAGTTAATAAAAACAATGAAATTTTAATTTTTAGTAAATGGAATAGAAAAGGATATTCTGTTTTTAATACAATAAGAAGAATAGTTAAAATTACAACACTTACACTTTCATATTCTATTGTGTTATTACCATTGCAGGTTTTAAGTCAAACCGATACCACAGTTACAAAAAATCTAGATCTCGAAGAAGTCGTCGTTAGCGTTCAAAGAGCTCCGGTAATTTACTCTCAACTATCGAGAATGGTTACAACCATAAATGAAGATGAAATAAAGCTAAAACCTGTTTCGAGTTTGAACGAATTGCTTGAGTATATTTCAGGTATAGATGTTCGACAACGAGGAATAAATGGAGTACAATCAGACCTCAGTATTCGAGGTGGTTCTTTCGATCAAAACTTAATTCTTCTTAATGGTGTTAATATCTCAGATCCGCAAACTGGACACCATAGCTTAAACCTCCCAATCGATTTAAATTCAGTTGAACGTATTGAAATTCTTGAAGGTCCCGGATCTCGGGTATTTGGACCAAATGCCTTTAGTGGTGCGGTGAATATTATAACAAATTATTCTGATGAAAGCTATACTAAAGCAGGATTCAGTGCAGGCGATTTTGGCTTATTCTCAGGGAATATAGCTAGTTCCTATAAAATTAAGAATACGAAACATTTTTTATCAATTTCGAAATCACAGAGTAATGGGTATATTAAAAATACCGATTATGACCAATATAATATATTTTATAATACAAATTATGATTCAGAGATTGGAAGCATTGATTTACAACTTGGATATACCAACAAAGAGTTTGGTGCAAATAGTTTTTATACTCCAGCATTTCCCGATCAATATGAACAAACAAAAACTACTTTTACAAGTTTGAAATTTGAAACAGGAGAGAAGATCAAATTAATTCCAACTGTATATTTTCGACGTCATCAAGACAGATTCGAGCTATTTAGATACGATCCTGCAAGTTGGTACACTGGTCATAATTATCATTTAACCGATGTTTATGGCGTTAAATTAGATTCACGAGTTAGTACAAAATTAGGAATAACTTCTTTTGGAGCAGAAATACGTTCAGAAAATATTTGGAGTAATGTATTAGGGAATTTAATGAATGATACAATAAAGGCTATAGGAGAATCGGAAGGCTTTTATACGCGAAATTATTCAAGAACAATTTCAAATTATTTTCTTGAGCAATCTTTTTCTTTTGGACGTTTTGCTTTTTCTGCTGGATTACTAGCCAGCTGGGTGTCAGAAAATAACTTTGACTTTAATCTATATCCAGGTATAGATTTGAGCTATGGATTTACAAATGATTTCAAGATTTATTATACTTTAAATAAATCTTTACGATTACCTTCTTTCACCGATTTATTTTATAACGGTCCTAATAATGTTGGTAATCCTAGCTTAAAGCCTGAAGAAGCCTGGAGTAACGAAATTGGATTAAAATTAAATACTAAAACAATTAACTCAGATTTAGCTTTCTATTATAGAAATGCAAGAAATGTTATTGAATGGGTAAAAGACACCGCAGCGAACATAACTACATGGGAAACGCAAAACTTAACCAAAGTTGAAACTTATGGAATTACTTTTAATAACAGAATAAATATAAATCGTTTTAGCATAAAATCTATTGCCATAAATTATACAATCCTTGATCAAAAAGCTTCAACAGATACTGATATTATTGAAACAAAATATGCTCTTAATTATCTTAAGCATAACTTAATAGTAAACATAAATCAAGAGATATATAAAAACTTAAATTTATCGTGGTTTGTAAAATATCAAGACAGAGCTGGGGAGTATAAAAAATTTGATTTTAATCTAAATGATTATATAGGTGAACAAGAATTTAAACCATACTGGTTAATTGATGCTAAATTATCGTGGAACTATAAATTTCTAACAGTTTACACAGAAGCAAGTAATATTTTTAATAAAAAATATACAGATATTGGTAATATAGAAATGCCTGGAAGGTGGTTCAAAGTAGGATTTAATATACATATAGGTTATTAAATAGTTGGGTATTAAACAAAAAAATAATTAATAAAACCAGCTATAACTTGTTGATTTAATAAATAATTTGCTATTTTTGTTGAGAATCCTAAATTATAATTAAATCAAATTACAACATGAAAAAATTACAATTATTACTGGTAGCCTTAGCACTTATTAGTTTTACTGCTTTTTATTCTTGCGGAAATGTTAAAGAAAAAGCTACAGAAGCAGCTGAAGAAGTAATGGAAGAAGCTGAAGAAGTTATGGAAGAAGTTGAAGAAGCTATGGTAGACACTATGGCAGTTGAAGCTGAAGAAGTAGAAGTTGAAGAAACTGAAGAAGCTCCTGCAGAATAGGTTGTTAATGCAAAAAGAAATTGTAGCAGGATTTATTATAAATCCTGCTTTCTTTTTTATATGAAAAGTTGAATAAATCCAGTAACTACTTTCCCACTCGAATAGTCAAGTTCAGAACCAAATAAACTGTGTGGAATAATATAAATTAGCAATAAAATAATTGAAGCAATTAATGTATATCTATATTTAGGATTTTTACGATTTCCAAATACTGCGACAATCCAAAACAATACTGCTATTAAAGTTTTATTATCTGTTAAATCCCAACCAAAAGGTACTCCTGTCCATGCTTGTCCAAACGCATAATACTGAACAATTGGTCCAAAAATCATCCCACCTAATAAAAGCAATATTAAAGTTAATTTACCATAGAACACATGTTTGTTAATTTTCCCAATGGCAAACAAACCAGCTAAATTAGATAATAACATTGCAATAAACATTAAAAAAATATGAGGAATTAAAGCCCATTTTGGAACTTTACCTTTAAATCGGATTACCGCATGTTCTGTTTCCTGAATCTCTTTAGTGTCAATATTTATAACACTAACATAATATTCTAATTTTCCTGCAGCGGGTTGCGTTGGTAAATATGCAATTAATTCATCTTCTTGTAATTTGAATTCTCTTTCAGTAAAAGATTCTTCTGAGGGAAATCGTCTATAGTTTAATTTTACTATATATGAAGTATCATGAAATGGAACTTCAACTATTCTATCTTCATGAGATTCTCCATTCCTTGGTAAATAAAACTTTATTGCTTTATTTTCTAAATTAAATTCTACTTTTTTAGGGTGAGTAGGACCCGTTTTTCTTTGATAATACGCAGATCCTAAGGTTATAACAACCGCTAAAATCCAGAATAATGTTTTTTTCATTTTCATTTATAATTGTACAATTAATACTTCTTTTTTATCATCTCTCAAAACTTCAACAGTAATTATCTGGCCGTTTTTAAGTTTTGTAAGTCTCTCCATATATTCATATATGTCACCAATCGAATAACCATCAATGGCAACTATCACATCACCATTTTTCATTCCTGCTTTATCAGCAGGTTTACCTTTAATTACAAGGTCTGCTTTTAATCCTCTTTTTTCGACACCAGAAAAATCGGGCATAATGCCTAAACTTACTTTCAATCTTTTATTTCTTGCATCGCCAGTTGGTATTTTAGGTCCAGCTTCTTGATATGTTAAATCAATATTCGTTGATGATAAATTATATGCAAGATCATAAATAAAATTAGTTGCTTCTAAAAGACCTGTAAAATTAATATTACCTAAACTATCACCAGGTGTGTGATAATCAATATGTGCTCCAGTTGAAAAGAAAAAAACTGGGATATCCTTTCCGTAAAAGGATGAATGATCAGATGGGCCATATCCTTCAGAAGAAAGACCTAACTTAAAATCATATTTATTATTTATCCAGTTTATAACAGAGTCACTCTCTAATGATGTACCAATTCCTCCAACTTGTAGACTCCTATCATCTTTCATTCTACCAACCATGTCAATATTGATCATTGTTTCAATTAAACTATCAGAAATTGGAAGATTATTTACAAAATACTTTGAACCAATTAAACCCATTTCTTCTGCACCAAATGCAACAAATAGAAAATTTGTTTTTAAACTATCTTTTTTAGTTACAAGCTTTTCGGAGATTTCTAACATCGAAGCTACTCCAGAAGCATTATCGTCGGCTCCATAGTGAGGTTTATGAATACCAGGAGCTCTTGTGCCAGTGCCTGGCCCTCCAAAACCTAAATGATCATAATGCCCACCAATTACTATATATTTATACTTAGGATCAACCATAAGTTGAGCGGCAATATTATAAGTTTCTGCATACTCGGTTAAAATATCTGTTCGACATTTTAGATATGTCTCAGTAGAAAAAGAATTTTGATCATTTTTAAGTTGATTTTCAATTTCAACGATGGATTTACCCTTCTTTTGTAAGATTGAATTGGCCGCATTTCTTTTAATATGAACAATAGGAATATCAATTTCTCCTTCAGGTCTTGATAGTTTAATTAATTCATCTTCTTCATCGAATTGTTTTCCTGATACAAATATAACCCCAGCAGCTCCCTGATCTTTAGCAGTTATGGCTTTAGATCTAAGACTACTGAACATTGTGAAAGGGAATTCTACATCTCTAGTTTCTGGTTCTCCTCTTAAAATTAGTACCCATTTATCTTTAACATCCACTGAAGCATAATCGTTCCATGTGTTATTATCTTGTTCAATTATAAAACCATAACCAACAAATACAACTTCGGCTTCGATCTCTTTATTTGCACTAAAAACAATAGGTATAAAATCTTGATTTAATTTTAGGTCCTTACCATTAATAATTAATGAGTTATATTCACCAGCTTTCAAATTTGTGGTTATTTCAAATGTTTGTAAACCTTCACTGAAAATCAATTCTAAACCATTATTACTTAATTCTGCGGAAATATATTTTGCAGCAACTTTGTCTTCAGAAGTACCGGGATATCTTCCTTTAAGAGAATCACTTGCTAAAAATTCAATATGATTATAAAGTTCATCTTGAGTGATATCAGGATGAACCTGAGAAAATGAACAAGATTGTCCAATAATTAATATCAGTATTAAATTTAATAAAATAGAGAGTTTTTTCATTGTTTAATTTTTACCAGTAAAACGTTGTATAATAAGTTGAAATATTATTCTTATTGTCTATTACAAATAATTCAAGCTCATGTTCAATCTTTTTTTCAATTCGGCTGTGATCTATTTTATAAAAAAGGAGATCATTCTTTTGATCATATTCAAATAAGGCCCAGTCATTATCAATATATCCATTAAATGATTTGATTCCAGTTAAGTCATCTTTAATCATAAATCTTATTTCTTCTTCTTTTAGAGTACTTAAATCTGTTAATGGTTTAATTTCGGGTGAAATAGTATCTATTAATACAACAAAATCTCCAAAAGAACTAACTTCAGATACAATACGTCCATTTACTATATCACCACCTATTGAGTTAAATTCATTCTCAACAATTTCTGCAATAAAAGCCTTGTCTTTCAAGACATTTGGTAAATTATGAGTTTCTATTGATAGTGTGTAATCTTTGTATAACGGAGTATATTTATTATGAATATGATGAACTTTTGAATATGCTCTACATTCAGGTTCTGATTTGGAGTATTTAAAATATAATGTATCAAATAGAGATTTATTAGGTATAGTTATTTTTATTTCGTCATCTTCAAATATATTTTCTGTTTGCCAATCCATAAATACTCCACTACTTGCAGTCTGAATAATATCATTATTATTAAATAGAGAGTGACCTTTTGCATTTAAAACTAATTTAGTTTCATTTCCATACACGTCACTAATTAGAAACAAGATATTATATGTTTTATCTGAAACAAATTTAAAAACACCCCGATTTATTTCTGATTTATAGATACTTAAATTATTATTACGTGCAATAAATGCTTTCTGGATTGTTTTTTTTGATTTCAGTTTTTCAGCATAATCAATATGGCTCTTTACATAACCTGTTTCATAAAACGAAAATTTATCAATATCATGATTATATATTAATAAACTATCTATGAATAGTGAAAGTGAATAAATCCCACACTTATTCCTTGAACCATTAAGATAATCGTACATTTCAATTCCAAAACCAGTTTCGCCTAATAAAGAAATTTGATTTGTGTCTGCAATTGTATAGGCTCCATTAATTTTTTTTAGTTTGAATTGCATTATCTGATTTGAATTATTGACTTTGCTATTTCTATTTAAGGGGTATATAGCTAGAGTATAAGGTATTGGAGATATATTATCCTTTATATCTAAGTTGAATATTAATGGATTTACTGGAATTTGATTATTGGTTTCTCTTGTTTCAAAATGCAAATGAGGGCCTTCTGAACTACCTGTGTTTCCTGAATATCCAATAACTTCACCTTTTTTTATAGTTAATTCACCACTATCTGGGAAATAATTAATTTCAAACTCATTATTTTGATATTGAAGTTCCTTTACTAATTTATCAATCCTTGAATTAAATCTACTAAGATGTCCATAAACAGTAGTATAGCCATTGGGATGATCAATGTAAATGGTTTTTCCATAACCATTAATTGAAACTTTAATTCTAGATATATATCCTTCTTCAACAGCATAAATCTTTTTGCCTATTACTCCTTGAGTTTTAATATCAATTCCTGCGTGAAAATGAGACGAACGTATTTCACCAAAATTGCCTGATAAATAAATAGGAATATCGACTGGTGAACGAAAATTAATATTTATTGTATTTGTTTGACTATATGTTAGAGAAGAAATTAATAG
>JBHOSR010000067.1:0-13821 GCA_042584405.1 Bacteroidota bacterium | reverse complement strand
CTACTAATTGTTCTAGGTGATTTCGGTGTTGTTCTAATTCGGAATTTGTAACTTTAAGTTTTTCAGATTGGGTAATAATTTCTTTCTGCTGATCCATCACTTTGTTCAAATAAAATGTTTTCTTTTCATTTGAATTAATAAGTTCAGAATAAGTTCTTTGGCGCACAAATTCAAAGGTTAAAGCCATAAATGAAACAGCTAAATAGCTTGAAATAAACCTTGATTTTAAACTAGGCTCATAATCTGCTAAGGTAAAAGCAGAAGAAAGTGATAGATTAAAATCAGCATTTTTGGCCAATATGTCACATGAAATTCGTACACCGATGAATGCCATTGTTGGTTTTTCAAATTTATTAATCGATCCCGATGTTGAAGATACATTAAAAGAAGAAATGGTATTGCATATAACTCAAAATACAAATTCATTACTGAAACTTATTGAAGACATAATTAATCTTTCTAAAATAGAAGCTGGCCAGCTTGATGCCAGAATTGCAAAGGTTGATTTGCATAAAGTCTTTAAAGAAATTTACGATGAATTTGAAGATTTTAAAGAAGCTACAAAAAAAGAAGATATTAATTTAATACTTGATAATGATGTTAATCACGAAATTTTTGAAATAAATACAGATTCAAGTCACGTAAAAAAGATACTTTCTAATTTATTAGATAATGCCTTTAAATTTACCGAAAAAGGCAATATCCATTTTGGTTATAAAATACATAAGACACTGAAAGACCCACGCATACAAATCTACGTCAAAGATCCTGGAATTGGACTGTCCGATGAACAACAAACTCGTGTTTTTAATAGGTTTACGAAAGCAGAAATTTCAAAGAAGAAACTATACCGTGGTGCAGGACTAGGTTTAAGTATATCAAAAAATCTTGTTGAAATTTTAGGGGGTAGAATATGGGTTGATTCAGAATTAGAAAAAGGTGCAACATTCAATTTTAATTTACCTTACGATACGTCAGATATTAAAGAAGGACTATTTATTTCAAAAGAAAAAAGTTTAGATGATTACAACTGGGAAAACAAAACTATTCTTATTGCAGACGATGAGCCTAGTAATTATAGACAGTTAAATATTGTGCTTACAAAAACCGGAGCAAAACTTTTTCACGCAAAAAATGGATTAGAAGCAGTTGAAATCGCAAAAGATAATGATATTGACGTTATTTTAATGGACATAAAAATGCCTGTAATGAATGGTTTAGAAGCTGCAAGGAAAATCAAGAGTATGGGTAAAAAAATACCAATTATTGCACAAACTGCTTTTACTCTGGAATATGACGAAAAAAGGACTGTTGATTCTGGTTGCGATGCGTATATATCTAAGCCTATTACCAGACCGCAACTACTTAATATTATTAATACTTATATTTCAAAATAGTATAAATTAATAAAATGAGAACTATAAAATATATTAGGAAACTACGTTTGAGCCTGATCGTAACTATTATATATATTTTTATTTCTAATAACTCTTCATTTGCACAGTTTATCAGTCTCGATCCCGAGAAGACAATTACACAATACACCCTTAAATCCTGGACAATTGATCATGGGTTGCCTTCTAATGCTATAAATGATATTATTCAGTCAAAAAATGGATATATATGGATAGCCACTTATGGAGGTGTAGTTAGATTTGACGGTATTAAATTCACAAAGTATACATCACAAAATAGCAATGCTTTATTAACTGAAGCAACTAAACTAATACGTGAAGATAAAAACGGTACTATTTGGATAGGAACACAAAAGGGAATTGCTCTATTTGATAATTATAATTTATATCGAAAAGCAAGTCTTAAAACTTTAGAAAATTCTAATATTGAATCCATATTTGTTGATAAAAAGAATAATGTTTGGATTGGAACAAATGCCAATGGCTTATTTAAATATGAAACTGATACTTTAATTCATTTTAAAGATTTTAAGAGACTTTCATCAAGTCCTATATATGCTATTTATGAAGACATTAATGGTAATATTTGGATTGGAACTTTAAAAGGAGAACTTATAATATATAAAGATGGTAATTTCACCCCTTTTAATATGAATAATTCTACAGAAGGCATATTTTCATTTTATCAGGACAGTAAAGGTGCTATATGGATTGGCACAAGTACTGGAGTATATACAATTGAAAACGAAAAACTACAAAAACATTCTAAGATTAATATACGGTTTGTTGAAAGTATTATTGAAGATATTAATGGTCAATTCTGGTTTGCTTCATCTTCTGAGGGTCTTTATCGTTACAACAACACATTAAGTAAATCTGAATTGTTTTCAGAATCAAATGGTTTACCTAACAACCGGTTAACTAAAATAATATTTGACCATCATGGAAATCTTTGGGGTGGCACCTACCGAAATGGCATATTTCAAATTACTGATGGTAAATTTATATGTTATTCTGAGTCGGAAGGAATGATCTCAAAAACTAACACTGCAATACTTGAGTATAGTGAAAATGAATTTTGGGTTGCTAATGAAAAAGGCACAATCGATATTATAAAAGATGGAAAAATATCTAAACTAAGGACAGAAATACCAGTACCAAGTTCTCAAATTAAGGATTTATTTAAAGATAGTAAAGGAAATGTATGGATTAGCACTTATGCCGGTATACTTAAACTTGAAAAACACAATGAAAAGATTTTTAACATTAATAACGGTTTTCCAGATAATTTAATACGGAAAACTTTTGAAGATACCGATGGAAATATATGGGTTGCTACAAATCGAACTGGAATTCATAAGTTCAAAAAGGATGGGAGTGTTTTAACATTAAATTCAAGTAATGGACTAAGTACCGATTATGTAATGACAATTATTCAGTATAAACCGGATATAATAATTGCTGGAACTAAAAAGGGTTTTAATTTAATCAAAAATGATTCTGTAATAAAAAAATACACGGTGTCTGATGGATTGCCGGATAATTTGATTTTTAATATATACAAAGACAACGAAGATGTCTTATGGATCTCAACAAATTCAGGTATTTCAAGATTTGAAAATAATTCTTTTACTAATTACTCGATAGAAAATGGATTACAAACCAATAATGTTTATGATATTATTGAAGATAATCTAGGGTGCTTTTGGATGCCTGGACCAACCGGTATTATGAAGGTCTCAAAGAATCAACTAAATGAATATGCTGCAGGTAAAATTAATGAAGTAAACTACGATTTTTATGATAAAAGTGACGGAATGAAAAGTAGTGTTTGTCTTGGAGCAACAAAATCATTAAAAGACTCTAAAGGTATGTTATGGTTTTTAACAGCAGAAGGTATTGCACAAATAAATCCCGAAGAAACCACTGTAAATAAAGAATTACCAAATGTTTATATAGAAAAAGCATACGCTGGCGATTCTATTTTCGATTTAAACGAAACAATAAATATACATGCCACACAAAAAAGGCTTAACATCAATTATACAGCTATCGATCTTATATTCCCTCAAAAGATATTGTTTAAACATATGCTAGAACCATTCGAAAATGAATGGACAGATGCTGAAATTAATCGAACTACATCATATACAAATTTAGATCCAGGACTTTATACTTTCAAAGTACGGTCTACAAATAATCATGGAATTTGGAACGAAAATTCTGTATCAATAAATATAAAGGTTTTACCAGCCTGGTATCAGACATTCCTGTTCAAAATTGCTCTTTTCATATTCATATTTGGAGGAATTATTCTTTGGTATAGAACACGATTAATGCGAATTAAGAAACAAAGGAATTTATTAGAAAAAGAAGTTGAAGAAAGAACTCACGAGATTAATCAACAAAAAGAGGAAATATTAGCTCAATCTGAAGAATTAGTGTTTCAACGAGATCTTGCTCAAGAACAAAAACAACAAATTGAACGACAGAATATAGAACTAGAAAAACATCAGAATGAGCTAGAAGAACTTGTTGAGAAACGAACAGCTGCACTAAAAATTGCTAAAGAAAAAGCTGAAGAAAGTGATCGTTTAAAATCTTCATTTCTAGCGAATATGTCGCATGAAATTCGTACTCCTATGAATGCAATTATAGGATTTTCTAATCTTCTTGTTGAAGATAATGTGGATAAATTAACCAGAGAAGCTTTAACTAACGAAATAACAAAAAATAGTTTTTCATTATTAAACCTAATAGAAAATATCCTCGATTTGGCTAAAATTGAAACTCATCAGTTGAAAGTTGCTAAATCAGATTTTAAGCTGAGCGAAATTCTAAATGACATTTACTTTTCATTTAATGATATTATAAAAAATAAGAAACTCGAACTTAAAATAGATCTAAATATAAATGAAGATATAGTGTTGTTCTCTGATTCAATGAGGATTAAGCAAATATTAAAAAATATAGTAGATAATGCCATTAAATTTACTGAAAAAGGATCAATAGAAGTTGGGTATACCAGGCAAACAAATAATGTCACAATTTACGTAAAGGACACTGGAATAGGAATGAATGAAAATCAGGTAAATAATATCTTTGCTAGGTTCACAAAAATTGAAGATACTAAAGAAAAATTGTACCGAGGCGCAGGTTTGGGTTTAGCTATTTGTAAATATCTTTCCGATTTATTGAATTGCGAAATCTCAGTCGAATCAAAGCTTAATAAGGGTACAACATTTTATTTAAACATATCAATTAAACAAGAACAAGATGCAATCAGTTCCGATATGAAACAGCAAAAACAATTAAAATACAATTGGTCTAACAAAACCATTTTAGTAGCGGAAGACGATGAAAGTAATTTCCGGTTTTATAAAATGATATTAACTGAAACAAATGCTATTATTACACATGCAAGAACTGGAATAGAGGCTATTAAAAAATTTGAAGAACAACAGTTTGACCTTATTCTTATGGATATTAAAATGCCAGATATGGACGGACTCGAAGCTACGCGAATAATATTGAAACAAAATCCTGAAGTCCCTGTTATAGCACACACTGCTTTTGCCTTGGAAAATGATGAAAAAATGTGTAAAGATGCTGGATGTGTTGCTTATATTCAAAAACCAATACAAAAAAATGCTTTACTATCTTTAATGAATACTTATCTTTCGACATAGAGATATGAACAAATCCTTTTAAATTCAATATCAAAAACATATTCGCTTATTTGCATAAGTCCTTTTTTTTCAATACTTTTTAATCTTTAAATGTACCTAGGAAAAGTTCTAATGAAAAGTATTTTAATTGTTATTCTATTTTTTATTTTTTATGTATTCCCCTTGAATACATTTTCCCAGAATAGCTTGATACAAGGTAATCCATATATCCAAAATTATAATAATGAAGATTACTTAACATCAGAAAATCAAACCTGGGCTATTGCGCAAGACCAAAGGGGTGTAATGTACTTTGGTAATAACGATGGTTTATTGGAATTTGATGGAAGTAAGTGGCAACTTTATGAATTACCTAATAAATCCACTGTTCGTTCACTCACATTCGATAATAATTCAGAAAGATTGTATGTTGGCGCTGTGGGTGATTTCGGTTATTTTCAGTCGGATAGTATTGGTGTATGGAAATATGTTTCATTACTTGAGAAAGTGCTTGATGAACACAACAGTTTTGAAGATGTTTGGCAAGTAGTTATTTTAAATGACCAGATAATATTTAGAACAACTCCATATATTTTTATATTTAAAAATAATAAAATTAAGACATTAATCCCGGAAGATAGGTTTCATACTTCGTTTCTGTTAAATAATCAATTTTATGTTCGTGAGTGGGGAAAGGGTTTATTTAAATTAGTCAATGACAGTCTCGAATTCATTGGTCAAAGTGGAATTTTTGCTAATGAGCGCATTTATGTAATGCTTCCTTACAAAAATGATAAAATACTTATAGCCACCAGAACTCAAGGCATATATATTTATTCACCGGTATCAGAAACATCCAGATTTATTAAACCAGAAAAATTCAAAAAAATTGATAATTTTCTAATTAGCAATCAAACCTATAGTGGAATTAAATTACCAGACAACAAGTTTGCCATTGGAACATTTAACGATGGATTAATAATTTTTGATGAAAATGGGAATATTATCCAGCATATAAATAAGCAGTCTGGATTGCAAGATAATGATGTGTTAAGTATTACTAGTGATTCACAAAACAATATATGGGTAGGTCTAAATAATGGAATTTCGTGCATTATATTAAACTCTCCATTTTCTGTCTATAACGAAAATAATGGGCTGCAGGGTACAGTTTATAGAACCAAAACTTTTAAAAATAGATTATATGCTGGTACGTCACTTGGTCTATACGTAAAGGATCAGTTAAATAACTTTACCTTGGTCGAAAATACAAGAGGACAATGCTGGCATTTAATTGCAATTAATAATGAATTATTTCTAGGACATACTGATGGTGTATTTAAAATTAATAATAATACAGCTCAAAACATTATTCCAGTTACTGGAGCTGTATGGAAGTTAAACAAAATAAAAGATAAACCTTATATATTGCTTGGTACAAATAATGGTTTAATAATTCTTGAGTTTAACGGAAAAGATTGGAGTCTAAAGCAAAAGATTAAAGGCTTTGAGGAATCATCTCGTTATATGGAAATTGATGATCTAAATAATATATGGGTCAGCCATCCAAATAAGGGTGTTTATAAAATCTTGTTAAATAGTTCACTTGATAGCATAGTAAAATTAGATTCTTATTCCACAAATAATGGATTACCTGCATATACACAGAACTATGTTTTTAAAATTAAAATAGATAACCAAAAATCAGAAATAGTATTTGGTACAGAAAAAGGCATATATAAATTTAATCCTCAAATCAATCAGTTTATTCCTGATAAAAGATTTGACATACTCTTAAATAATGAAGGATTTATTGACCAATTTATCCAGGATGAACAAGGGAATATATATTATCAACAGGGTGATAAACAAGGCATATTGTTAATTCAGAGCGATCGATCATATAAAATTGAAAGAACTCCTTTTTTAAAATTCAAGGGATTATTTATGGAAGAAATCAATATAATTGATTCTACTCATATTTTTTACGGAAACAAAGATGGCATTCTTCAATATAGTTCAGAAAAGAAACTCAATTATAATGACAGCTATAATACAGTTATTAGGGAAGTTTATGCTAATGACTCTTTATTGTATGGAGGCAAACAAGAAATTGATAGATTAATAGAATTACCTTATAAATTTAATTACTTACAGTATACGTTTTCGGCGCTGTATTATGAAGATCATAATAAAACAACCTATAGTTATTTTTTAGAAGGATTTAACAAACAGTGGTCAGAATGGTCATTAAAAACTGAAAAAGAATACACAAATCTACCACCAGGAAATTATATATTTAAAGTAAAAGCAAAAAACGTTTACGAAAAGGAGAGTAATATTGCAGAATTTAAATTCGTGATCTTAACTCCATGGTATAGATCTATTCTAGCTTATATTCTTTATGGATTGATAATATTTATATTCATACGTTATGTAGTTAAGTTCTATACTTGGAGCCTAAAAAGAGACAAAGAAATTTTAGAAAATACGGTAAAAGCAAGAACGACCGATTTACATGAAATAAATACCAAACTTGAAGAGAAGCAAGCAGATCTGGAGGTTAAACAAGAAGAAATAACTGCACAGGCCGAGCACCTTGAACGTGCAAACAAGGAGTTAGAAAAACATCGTATGCATCTTGAGCAATTAGTAAATGAGCGTACATCCGAATTGTTATCTGCTAAAGTAAAAGCTGAAGAATCTGACAGGTTAAAGAGTGCATTTCTAGCCAATATGTCGCACGAGATACGAACACCTATGAATGCAATTGTTGGATTTTCAACATTAATAGATGATCCACTTTTAGGAACTGAACAAAAGGAAGAAATTAAATATCACATTAATTATAATTGTAATACTCTTCTTCACTTAATTGATGACATAATAGACATTTCAAAAATTGAAGCAGGACAACTCGATATAAATAAGAAGTTTTGTAATATAACCCTTATTTTAAAGGAACTATATGATTCTTTTAATGAGCATAAGAAGGTCATTAAGAAACATGATATTGAAATTTTAATTAGTAAAGAGATAGAAAAGGAAGAACTAACAACACATACCGATCCAATTCGGTTCCAACAGGTTATGACTAATCTAATTGAAAATGCGTTAAAGTACACCGAAAAAGGGACCATTGAGATTGGTTATAAAATTGAAAGAATTTCTGAAAACGAAATTATAAAATTCTTTGTTAAAGACACAGGTATAGGATTAACCGATCAGCAACAAGCAGTAATCTTTAGTAGATTTACTAAAATAGAAGATAATAAAAAGAAGATTTATAGAGGAGCCGGATTAGGTTTAGCAATTTCAAAAAACATAGTAACCAAACTTGGTGGAGAAATATGGATTAAGTCTGAGATCAATTACGGGTCAACATTTTATTTTACTATACCTTACATTAAAGAGGCTAAAAAAGGAGAATCTCAAGAATTATTGAAACCAAAAATCTCGGATTATGAGTGGCCTGGAAAAACTATACTGATAGCTGAAGATGAAGAAAGTAATTATCTTTATTTTAAAATGATTTTATCAAAAACAAAGACTAATATATTACATGCCGAAACAGGAAATAAAGTAATTGAGTTATGTAAAACTGGCGATGTTGATCTTGTCTTAATGGATATTAAAATGCCCGATATGGATGGTCTTGAAGCCACACGAATTCTTAAAAAACAAAATCCACACTTGCCAATAATAGCTCAAACAGCTTTTGCAATGGAAAACGACGAAAAAATGTGCAAAGATGCTGGATGCTCAGAATATATTCAAAAACCAATTCAAAGGGAGTCTTTATTAAAATTAATAAATAAGTACCTATCTAAATAACATTTTTTCTTCATTTATAATTTTAATATATAAAAAACATCTAAACTAATTTGGTTGTATTCTTTTTTTTCGATAATTTCTCAGTGTAAATTGATTACCTGAACCATCTCCAAAATGAGAAAAATATTTATTTTTTCGATTTGTTTAATCCTATCATTTAACCTGTTTTCTCAGAAAAATAATGAGATTGGGAATCCATTTATTACTAACTATTCTCCGAAGGACTATAAAGGTTCTGGACAAAACTGGACTATAATTCAAGATAGTCGTGGTGTGTTATATTTCGGAAATGGCGATCATGGCATAATGCAATATGATGGACAACGCTTTCAGTTTACTAGCATACCAAATAACTCAACCATTCGGTCATTAGCAATTGATAAAAATGATAAGATATACGTTGGTGCAGTAAATGAAATTGGATACCTTAAGTCGAATAACGTTGGGAAACATGAATACATTTCATATCTTGACAGAATAAGTGAAAAAGACAAAAATTTTGCCGATGTATGGGCAACTTTCCATTCTAATAAAGGTGTATATTTTTATACTGATAATGTTATTTTCCTAATTGATGACGATGAAGTCAAGACTTGGTATCCTAAAAAGAGTTCATTCTTTTTAGCGTTTTTTGCAGACAATACGTTATTTGTACACGAGATAGGTTACGGTTTAATGCAGATAAACAAAAACGATGAACTTGAATTATTACCTCAAGGTGATATGTTTAAAAATGACAGGATTTATAGTATTGTTGATTTTGATACAAATCATTTACTAATTTGTAGTCGAAGTAAAGGACTCATCTTATTTGACAAGAAATCTGAATATAAAAAGTTTAATACAAAAATCGATAAATTATTATCTGAAAGCTTGATTTATACGTGCAAAGTATTACCAAATGATCAATTTGTAATAGGCACATTAATGAAAGGTGCATTTATTTTTGATAAAAAAGGAAATTTAATTCAACAATTCAACAAATCATCTGGCTTAATTACTGATGCAATCTACTATATTCATTTTGACGGGAACTCAAACCTTTGGTTTGCACTTAGTAATGGGATAGCCCGAATAGAATATAACTTGCCTATAAGTATCTTTAATGAATTAAATGGTATTTCAGGTTCAGTGTTGAGTATTAAACGTCATAAAGGCATATTATATGTTTCAACATTTACAGGAGTTTATTATTTAGAAAATAATCAATTTAGAAAAATCCCCGAAGTAAACAGACAATCGTGGAAACTTGCCGAATACCCAATTAGCAATGTTGATTCGATACTTTTATTAGGAACAAACCAAGGAATCTTTGAAATTGATAATAAACATGCAAAACTTATACTTGAATTGAAAAATGCTTGTTTAGAAATATGCATTTCAAAGATTCATAAAAATAGAATTTATATTAGTGCTGAAAACAAATTAGGAATACTTGAATTCATTGATAATACATGGCAATTAAAAGGTTTTATTAAAGGAATAAATGCTTCTATTAGAGATATTAAGGAAACTTCGGACGGATCACTCTGGCTTGCCTCTGGTATTGATGGAGTTTATAAGGTTACATTTACTGACAAAATGAATTTTTCTGAAGCACAAATTCATAAATATGAACCAGTTGATGGAATACCTGTAAGAGACGAAATAAAGATCTATCAATTTAAAGATAATTTCTTGTTTGCAACTCAGCATGGAATCTATAACTTTAATCCTGTAACGGACCATTTCTATTTAGATACTATTTGGAACAAAATAATACCAGGAGATCTTAACGCGTGTTATTTATTTCAAATAGATCAAAATGATAATATTTGGATAGCAGACGATGTAAATATCCCACAGCCAATTGGTATTGTGAAAGACTTTGACACAAATCCAACATGGTATGACAAACCATTCAAAAGACTACCAGAAATGGGTACTTTTGTTATTTATAACGATATAAATAATATAACCTGGATAGGTGGGTCCGAATTACTTTTTAGATACGATGAGAATATCGATCATTTTAATTATAATATAGAATATAGAACACTTATCAGGCAGGTTATTTTAAATCAGGATTCAATTATTTATTTTGGTGATTATAATAGTAATATAATAAATGTTAATGACTCAGTAATTAGCACTCAGAAAAGTATTCCTGAAATTGAACATAAAGACAATTCAATCATATTTCAATTTGCCTCACCAGAATTTAGTGATCCTTCCAAATTGTATTATCAATTCCAACTTGAGGGTTATGACAAGGAATGGTCAATAAAAACAGATATTACTCGCAAAGAATATACAAACCTACCAAAGGGAGAATATACATTTAGAGTTAGAGCTGTAAATACCTACAATCAAATTAGTCATGAAGCACAATATAAATTTATAATCCTTACACCATGGTACAGAACCATATTTGCCTTTATTTTATACCTAATAGTTGCATATATAATTATTTGGTTATTAATAAGATTGTATACCAGAAAACTAACCATTGAAAAAGAAATTCTTGAAAATGTCGTTAAAGAAAGAACCTTTGATTTGCATGATATAAACACACAACTTGAAGAAAATCAGGCCGATCTGGAAATAAAACAAGAAGAAATAACAACTCAAGCAGAAAACCTTGCCAATGTTAACTCTGAATTAGAAAAACATAAGAACCACTTAGAAAAGATAGTTGAAGAAAGAACAGCTGACCTAATTATCGCGAAAGAAAAAGCAGAGGAGTCTGATCGATTAAAAACTGCATTTTTAGCAAATATGTCGCATGAAATTCGCACACCAATGAACGCCATAATTGGTTTTGCCGATTTATTGATTGATCCTGAATTAGACATTAAATCAAAAGAAGAACTTACAAATCTAATTAATCATAATACCGATACATTGTTACGTTTAATAGATGATATTATTGACACGGCAAAAATAGAATCACAACAATTAAAAATTGAAAAGAAATATTGTAATATAAACGATATCCTTGATAAAATTTATAAAACCTTTTATGAGAAAAGGCTAAACTTGAACAAGGAACACATTAAAATTATATTAGTTACCGATAAGAAAAGTCCAAAGATTAATTTAACTACGGATCCGTTAAGATTCCAACAAATCATAACGAACTTTATGGACAATGCTTTAAAATTTACTGAAGAAGGTTCTATAGAGCTTGGTTATTATGTTAATGAAAAGAACTCAGTTGAAAAAGTTACTTTTTATGTAAAAGACACTGGAATTGGTCTAGATGAGGATGAAAAGAATATTATTTTTAATCGTTTTAGTAAAATTGAAAACAATACAACGAGGTTATATCGAGGAGCAGGACTAGGATTAGCCATTTGTAAAAATCTGGTAGAACTTCTAGGTGGTGAAATTGGGGTTGAATCTAAAAAAGAAGACCTACCTACAGGCACCCTGGGTGGTTCTACATTCTACTTTTCAATCCCATTGCAATAATTTATTAAATACTTCTTTTTTGTTAAATATCAAAAACATAGCTATTGATTTGCGAATAATCTTTTTTTTCAATAATTTATATGTGTTTTGTAGAATAAGTAACTTAAGATTAGATTAAGGACTATTTCTTTTCAAATGATGATGATTATTTGAATTTATATTATATCCATAAAATGCAAAATGCTAGTATTAAGGAATATTACTCTTAAGTCAATAAATTCTGAAAAATACATATCGGTAAATATTTCCCAATGTTATTGTCTCATCTATTCACAGATAAATTGATGACATTGTAAACGTATATATGAAAAAAGTAATTATAATATTTTGTTTAATTTCTTATATCTTCTTTGTCTATTCTCAAGAGTATAAAGAATTGGGATCACCTTTTATACATAATTATTTACCAGAAGATTATCCAGGTTTTCCTCAAATTTGGTCAATAACCCAAGATAACTCAGGAATTATGTATTTTGGGAATAACAATGGATTGACAATTTATAATGGAACTGATTGGCAACTAATTAGGATGCCCAATAGTTCCGTTGTTTATACATTAGTTAAAGGAAAAGACGGAAGGATATTTGTTGGGGCACAGTCAGAATTTGGATACTTAGCCTATGATTCAAAAGGTGGTTACAAATATATTTCTTTGTTGGAACATATTAAGGAAGAAGATAAAAGTAAAATTAATGGAAATATCAGAAGAATATTAGTTACTTCTCATGGCGTTTACTTTAGTGTTTCTCACTATTTATTCAGATATCATAATGAGATTGTTAATTGCATTGATATAGGAGAAGGAGGAATGGTGCTTTCCAATTACGTTTTTAATGACTGCATTTTGGTTAGAAAAGGTAAGAGCGGAATTTATGCACATGATGGAAAGAATCTAAAAGCATTACCACAACTAAGAAATTTTAATGATTTTAGGCGAATTCAAATATTACCTACTAGTAATAATGATATGCTTATAATATCTCGTTTAGGTATTTTCAAATATAAGTTATCTAAAATAGTAAAAGATGGATTTATTCGTGTTGATATAAAAGATTCTTCAAATGCAGTATTAACAAAGGTAAATAACAATATTCAAAAGTACCTTAGTAATAATCAGGTTTATACATCTATTAAATCATTTAACGGTAATTATGCCTTTGCCACTCTTAATGGTGGAGTTTTAATTTCAGATTCTTTATGTAATATAGTTCAAGTAATTAATAATAACAGAGGTTTAAACACAAATATAATTTTTAATCTATTTGAAGATATGCACTCCAACCTTTGGGTTGCAACAAACAGCGGATTTGCATGTATAGAAACCGCTACACCTATAACACATTTTAATAAAACTAACGGTATTAATGAATTGGTATTAAGTTTAAAGGAATATCAAGGAATAAAATATGCAGGATTATACAATTCTATATCCTATCTTCCAGATTATGAGT
>JBHOSR010000066.1:0-13830 GCA_042584405.1 Bacteroidota bacterium | reverse complement strand
TTGTGATGATCTTATGTTACACCGAAATAACAAAATTGGCTATTTACCTCAACAACTCCTACTTTCATTCCAAGTTGTGAAGCTCTTATAGCAGCTACATAACCTCCTGGTCCGCTTCCTATTACTATTAAATCGTAATTCATTTTTATTGATTTTTGTATGTTACTATTCTATAAATTAGTGCGAAATTATACCTTATTTATTTGATATTAAAATTTATTAGATCTTCTGTTTTTTCAAACTGATTTTCTTTTTTGATATCTGAAAAAGTTTCGCCAAAATAAAGATCATTACTAGTGAAAAAATAATGGATGCCCCTGATGGTATGTTAATTTTATAAGAAATTACCAATCCCAAAAAAGCACCAATAAGACCTATAACAATTGAAATTAATATAATGTTTTTAAAATTTTTTGTAAACAGATTAGCGGTTGATTGAGGTATAGTTAGTAAAGATATTACCAGAATAATCCCAACCACTTTAATATTAAGTACAATAGTTAATGCAACTAAACTTATAAGAATATAGTTAATTACGTTAACAGCAATTTTATGTGTTTTTGCAAATTCCTGGTCGTATGAAACGAATAATATTATACGATAAAATAAAATGAATAGAACGATAATTATTATACAAAGTCCTATCATTAACCAAATATCCAAGGTTGAAACTGTTAAAATGCTTCCAAATAAATATGACATTAAGTTTGGAGCATAGCCTGGTGTAAGAAAAACAAACATGATTCCTAAAGCCATTCCAAATGACCACAAAATTCCAATAACAGAATCTTCTCGAACTTCTGTTTTCTTGGATATAAATTCTATTCCTAATGCAGAAAGAATTGCAAATATGGCTGCAGAAATTATAGGATTGAAACCAAAGAAATATCCTACACCTATTCCTCCGAAAGAAGCATGTGTTATGCCTCCGCTTAAAAATACCATCCGACGAGTTACAATATAGGTGCCAATGATGCCACAACTGATACTTGCCAAAATACCTGCCAGTAAGGAGTTAGTAATAAATTTATATTGTAAAAGTTCAGATATCATATTAATGATTGTGTTTTTTTAAAACAGTGTGTGGTACCTCACCATGTGTAATTAATTTAATTGGGCAGTTATATGACGCTAGCTGTTCTTCAGAAATAATATTTGATTTATGATAGTGTAAAGTCCGGTTCACACATGCTATTGTTTTAACATAACTTGATATAGTTCCAACATCATGCGTAACAATCATAATGGCCATCTCTTTATTTAACTCATTTAAAATCTCATATAATTCACCCTCGAACTGATTGTCAACAAAAGTGTTTGGTTCATCAAGGATTAACAAACGAGGTGAAGATATTATTGCACGAGCTAATAAAACCTTTTGGATTTGACCTCCTGATAATTCTCCAATAGCATAACTTCCTAAATCCAATATCCCAATTTTATTTAATGTTTCATTAGCTTTTAAATTGTCTGATTTTGAATGTCTGATTAACATTCCAGAACCATAAATAAGACCAGACAAAACAACATCCTTAACAGTAATTGGGAATTTTTTATCAATCTTATTTTGTTGAGGTAAATAGCCAATTTTGTTATTTCGGTGTAACATAAGATCATCACAAAATTTAACTGAACCTTTAAATGGTTTTATTAATCCCAGAATTACATTTAATAAGGTTGTTTTACCACCACCATTTGGTCCGATAATTCCAATAAAATCATCATCAAAAATATCTAATGAAACATCTTTTAAGATTATTTCATCACTGTATCCGGCAAAAACCGATTGTATTTCTGCTATTTTACTCATTTAATTGGAATACGATTTAATAATTTCATCTGCTATCATTTTTATACTTTTAGACCAATTATAAGCTAACGGATCAATCTGAACAACTCTTCCATTAATTTCTTTAGCTATAACCTCCGCATTATGAGTACTAAATTGTTGTTGTACAAAAATGATTTTTATTTCTTCTTCCTTCGCTATCTTAATTATTTCTTGAATATTAGCCGGTGTTGGTTCTTTACCATCGATTTCAATTGAAATTTGTTCCATACCGTAATCTCTTGCAATATAACTTAATGCTGGATGAAATATCAAAAATTTTCTTCCCACAAAAGGTTTCAAGTGATTGTGTAAATATACATCGAGGCTATCTATTTCTTTTGTAAAAACATTATAGTTTTCTGTAAATTCAGATTTTAAATCAGGGTATTTTTCTGCAAGATACTGATATATATAGTCTATTTGCTTCTTCACTTCCTTAGGTGAAGTCCAAATGTGCGGATCAATTCCATGATGGTGATGATTATTATGACCATGTTCTTCCTCATGATTATGCTCTGCTGATATTAAATCGGATACAACGGATTGATCAACTATCTCCATTTGTGGACTAATATTTTTAAACTTATTCATCCAGGCCTTTTCAAATTCAATATGTCCAATTCTAAAATAAACTTCCGAAATTGATAACTCTTTCATCTGTTTAGGTGTTGGCTCATAAGTAACCGGGCTAGCTCCAGGAGGAATCATCACATTTATAGTAAAATGATCTCCAACAATTTTTTCGATAAAATATTTTTGAGGTAATATACTTACAGTAATGGTATGCTTGCTAGCTTTTTGATTTTGCTTTTGATGATTACATGCTAATATACTCAGCATTAATACCAAGATTCCAATTTTTCTCATTACCAAGATTTATTTAGAATTATTTAAAATAACAAAAATAAGAGAAAAAAGAAGATCATGAAAATAATTTGGATGTTTTAACTTAAATAGAAAACCGTAATGACCTGCTTTACAAAGTTTATAAATATGCCAACTGTGGACAATCATATATTAATATGACATATGGGATGATATATTGTAAGCTCAATGTAAGGTTGATATTAATAGTAAGATATACGTTAGCGATATTCATGAGAACTAAAAATCTTTCCGGAATTATACAACTCTTAAAACCAGAAATTGCTTATTCCATTTTTTTTTCATATTTTACATTGTATTTCCCCTTGATTTAAGATACCACAAGATTTATTGTTTAATCAATTTAAATAATAGGAGTTAAATTCATGGATAATTTATTTAAAGAATATTATGAAACAACCGCCAAGGTTTTAAATCCTCACGGAGGAAGGTCTGCAAAACTATGTCTGAACCCATTTTATTATGATCAGGAGTTTTGGGATAAATTGGATAGAATCACCAGGGCTTATGCTAATTTATTAGAGTTTGTATTTCAAAACTTTCCAGTAGATAAACGAATACAAAATGTATTAGATTACCCTGACGAACTGGAAAAATATCTCCGTTCACTAAACATTTATTCAAATAATATGGCTGCTGCCAGAATAGATATCTTTCTAACAAAAGATGGACTTAGAATGGTTGAATCTAATTGTGAGATTCCAGGTGGAAGCGAAGAAAGTTTTTTTCTTGAAACAGAATATATGAATATTATTCAACCAAAGAATGTCGAACAAATTCCTAGGTTAGAAATTGTTTATAACACATTAATGCATCATTATAAAATTCAAGCGCAGGCAAAAGGCTTTCCATTAAAGGATAAATTGAATATTTATCTTATTAATTGGCAGGAAGAAATAGACAGAATTCAAGGGGAGTATGCTATTTTAATTAATTACATTAAAGCAAAAGGTCATAATTGCGGTGTAATCGATCCCAATAATCTTATAATTGAAGATAAAAAGGTAAAAACACCTGATGGAGAAGTGGTTGATTTAATATACAGACGTTTTACCGCTGATGAGTTACCAAAATATGCTAAAAAAAGCTGGCAAATGGCTATTGATCTTAATAATGCTGATGTTGCAATTGCCAATCCATTTTGCACTAAACGCGTTGATTCTAAGAATATCATGGTTTTATTTAAAGATGAGCGATACGATGACGTTTTTCCGGAAAATCTAAAAGCAGATCTTGAAATTGTTCGTGAGATTATTCCCTGGACAAAAAAGATAGAGGAAAAAATAAATGTAGATGGAAAAGAAGTTGATGCGAAAGAATATCTCCTTAACAATAGAGAGAGGTTGGTTATAAAACATGCTAATGCTTATTCCAGTATGGCAGTTTTTATAGGCGTTGATTGCGAAGAACTAAAATGGAGAGAGATCGTTGAGGAATCAATAAAAGGAGACTGGATTGTTCAAGAAATTATTGATTTGCCCGAAATTGAAATCGAATACTGGGAAGATAACAAAATAAAAAAAGCTACATGCATTTATAATGTTAATCCTTATATGTACGACGGAAAACTAGGAGGTTTTTATATAAGAGCTTCAACTGATAGGTTAACATCCTTTAAAGTTGGTGAAACAGCTACTGTTATACCGAGTTTTAAAAAGAATTAACGCAATAAATTTAAATAAAGAAAGAAACTATGAAAGCTCCTATTTTAATTTCCATACCTCATGGCGGCTGGAAAGTAGCTGATGAAATAAAAGATATTTGGGCTTTAAGCAAAAAGGACGCTTTTCATGATGGTGATCCTTTTACATGCAAAATATACGATTTTTCTGATAAGGTAGAATTTCAGATCGTTATGGAATATTATCGAGCTGTGATTGATTTAAATCGTCAACCTGATGACATAGCACCACAAAATCCTGATGGTGTTATTAAATCGCATACATGTTGGAATGTACCTGTATATAAAAAAGAAACTCTACCTGACGAAATGCTCAAAAAAATTCTTTTGGATAAGTATTACTTTCCTTACCATAAGCAAATGGAAGAACAAATTAAAAATCCTGCTATTAAATTAGCTGTTGATTGCCATAGCATGTCAGCTACGTCGCCTCCTATTGAAGCTGATGCAGGAGCTGTTCGACCATTAATTTGTCTTGGGAACCTCGGTGATGAAAACGGAGAAATAGAATCTGTTTTTAACAGGATAACCTGCGATCCTGAATTAATCAAATTCATGGCTGATGAATTTAGACTTGTGTTTCAGTATGAAGATTTGGAAGTTGTTCCACCAGCCATTGCAACAACAAATGTGCCATTTAGTGGTGGTAATATAACCAGACTCTACGGCGGGCAAGGCGTTCCTTTTGTTCAAATTGAAATGAGCAGGGCTCTTTACCTTAGCAAAGATTATTTTGATGAAACCAACTTTACGGTAAAAGAATCCAGATTAAAAGATTTGAATGAAAAAATATGGAAGGTGCTTTCTAATACTTTAAAGAATTTGTAATATATAGGTTGTGGTTAGAATAAGAATAATCATTTTTTTAGAAAGTACAACCTGAATCTAAATACTTCCCTCGTTAATATTTAGAACTTTTAAAACCTGGTTTTTATAACTACGACCTATTGGAAGCTGACGGTCAGCTATATCAATTTCGGTAGAATTAAAAGCTTCGATCTTTGCCGTGGAAATAATAAAGGATCTATGTATTCTAATAAACAGATTAGATGGCAGTTTCTCTTCAAAAGCACTTATTGGATGTTTAGTAATTAGAGATTTCTTTTCACAAATAATTTTTGCATAATCTTTTAGTGCTTCTATATAAATTATATCTTTCAAATAAACCTTATACATTTTTTTGTCAGCTTTTATGTATGTATAAGGTTCTGTAAAATTGGATTGGTTTTCTTGAGAATTAAATATAGTTAAATCGCGACCTGAAACTTCGTAAAATTTGTTAACAGATTGTAAAAACCGTTCAAAAGAAATTGGTTTTAATAAATAGTCAACAACATCAAGTTCAAAAGCATCAATAGCATATTCACGGTACGCTGTAGTAAATATTACTTTCGGTGGATGTTTTAGCGATTTAAGAAAGTCGACACCAGTAATTTTTGGCATCTGAATATCTAGAAAAATTAAATCGACGTTTTTTTTACGAATTATTTCAAAAGCAGCAACTGCATTGTTGCATTTAGCAATAATTTCAAAATCTTCAAATTTCGAAAGATGATTTTCAATAACTTCTATTGCCAAAGGTTCATCATCAACTATTATGCATTTTGTCTTTTGCATATTATTCGTCTTTTGTATTTATAGTTAATAACACCTTGAAACTATCTCCATTATCATCAATTTTTAGTTGATGCTTATTTTTATATACCAGTTCCAATCGGCGAACCACATTTTTTAATCCGATACCTTCGGTATATGATTCCTTTTTGCCTACAGAATTAGAATCGCGACTATTTTCAATGCTAAATTCTAGTATATCATCGTTAGCATTAAGATTAATTTCAATCCATTTCTCATGAATTTCGCTACTTACTCCATGCTTAAACGAATTTTCAACCAAAGGAAGTAAAAGCATAGGAGAAATTAAAAATCCCTTAACACCATCGTCAATGTTAAAATTAACTTTTAGATCATCTCCGTAACGTATCTTCTCCAAAGCAATATAATTTTCGAGCATGTTTATTTCCTTCTCTAATGTTACTTTGGGTACATTGCATTCGTAAAGCATGTAATCTAACAATTCAGAAAGTTTTAAAACAACTTCAGGAGCTTTAGACGATTTTTTTAAAGTAAGTGCATATAAATTATTTAAGGTATTAAATAAAAAGTGCGGATGAATTTGAGCTTTCAAGAATTTTAATTCTGCAGCAAGTTTTTCTTGTTTAAGAGAATTAGTTAATTGTTGAGTGTTAAACCACTGTTTTAAAAGTTTAATGACTGCTGCTACTGTTGCTACAAAATATGTATCAATAGCAGCATAAAACACTTTTGGTAAATAAATCAGACCATATTTGGCTAAATGTTCAGGATAATATACAGGGTAAAAAATAACTCCAAGTATTAACCGCTGTCCAAATCCCAATATAAATACCAATGGAATCATAATCATAAAAAAAATGAAGTATCTTCTTTTTAGTAAATATTGTGGAATAAAATAATAGACAAGCGTATAAGTAGCAAAGATCTTTAATGGTATAAGAAGTAAAACATAAAGCAAATCTTCTTTAATAGTAGTATCATCGCCTAAAGCGATTGGCGTTAAAGTATAAAAGAATATATATGCTATCCAGAATAGAATATGCCATTTTACTCTATTAAATGTAAAACCTTCAGTATTTGATGTAAGTCCACGCATAAAAAAATAGTTACAACGGTAAAATTAAGGTTTTAATATAAAGTAAAAGAATGAAACATTAAAATTTCGACTTACTACTTCCATTTAATGATTAATGACCTTATTTCAAATTCCAATAACATATAATACCAGATATATGTCTTATATCGAGTAAATAATAACGTTAAGCTATATTTCCTGAAACAGGAATAAATACAATATAAATTTGGTCTTAGAAATTATAAAATTTTAGGGTCATGAAAAAATTACTTTGCATATTTTTAATCATATTACAAGCCATAGTAATATTTGCTAAAAAAGATGAATTTAATATTGCTGAATATACTGCAAATATTGGTCCTGTTGAAACCGCTCCTAAAATTGATGGAATTATTAATGAAAAGGAATGGAAAACAGCCTTCACATTCACTAATTTTTGGGATCATTGGCCATCTGATAGTAGTTTATCTGAATATCAAACTGAAGTTAAATTAACTTATGATGATGAGTATATTTATATAGCGGTTAAACTTGAAGATAATAATAGTGATAAGGTTATACAAAGTCTAAAAAGAGATAACGGACAAGAGTTTTGGGATAGCGATGGCTTTGCTGTAGTTATTGATCCGATTAATGCTAAAAATAATGGATATATTTTTGGAATAAATGCCGGAGGAGCTCAGTTTGATGGATTAGTGGCTGTAAATGGCAGCTGGAATTCTGTTGATGTTAACTGGAACAATATATGGTATTCTGATATCAGTATAGCAGAAGATCATTGGGAAGTTGAAATGGCCATCCCATTTAGTTCATTGAAATATAATAAAAACAAAGAATGGGGGATCAATTTCATTAGAAATGACATGAAAAGAAACCTCTATTCTACCTGGACAAAATTCCCAATGAATTTTCAGGGAATAGATTTGGGACATACTGGTAATATTATATTTCAAAACCTACCTACAGTAAATTCAAAAAAATTTGTTTTTGTTCCTTCCACATTGGGAAGTGTTGAGAGAGATAATGAAGAAGGGATACCTACTACATCATCAGGGAATTTTGGTCTTGATTCAAAAATAGCTGTTTCGTCATCGTTAAATCTTGATCTTACGGTTAATCCTGATTTTTCCCAAGTTGAAGTTGATCAGCAAGTAACAAATCTTTCACGATTTAATCCTTACTTTCCCGAAAAAAGAAATTTCTTTTTAGAAAATAGTGACTTATTTTCAAATTTAGGAACTCATGAAGTACGGCCTATTTTTACTCGAAAAATTGGATTAAAAGACGGTGAAAACATACCAATTATTGCAGGTGCACGTTTAAGTGGAAACGCATTTGAAAATACTCGAATAAGTTTTATGGATGTTCAAACAGCTGAAAAAAATGATCTTTCAGCAGAAAACTATGCTATTGGCGCTATACAGCAGAATGTATTAAAAAGATCGAGTATTAAAGCATTTATGGTAAACAGGCAAACTGTTGAGAATGGGTCTTTCTCAGCGAACGATTATAACAGAGTAGCCGGAACTGAGTTTAACTACTTATCAGAAAATGGCAAATTAAGAAGTTCTGCAGTATATCATAAGAGTTTAAATCCTGAAAAACATACAAGTAGTGGATATTACAATGTAGGTACAGCTTATAATTCTCGTAAATTTTTTACCAATACCTACTTTGCTCAGATGGACAAGAACTACATTGCAGATGTAGGTTTTACCCCTCGCTTATATAATCATGATGCTGATTTGGACACTTCTATAAGAATGGGTTATAAAGAAATTTTTAATAGAACCAGATATAAGATATACACTAAAAGTGAAAAAATATCCATGCAAGAATTGGGTGGTTCGGCGCAATTGTTTTACAATACAGAAAATAAATTAACCGAATATTTTCTTTATGCTAGTTACTTTATCAATTTTAAAGATTTTAGTTGGATATATGCAAGGTATTATTTTACCATGGTAAAACTGCCCTTTCCAACATCAATTATAGACAGTGATAATAATTTACCTGCCGAAAGATATAACTATAATGGCTTTTTCGCGCAATATCGGACATCTTCAAACAAGAACTTAAGTGGAAGAATATATGGCAGTTATGGATCTTTTTTTAATGGTGATAAATTGACGATTGGATCAGAAATATACTATCGTATTCAACCTTGGGGTAAATTCAGCATAAACTATCAACTAGATCAGGTGAAACTTGCTCAAAACTATGGCGAGCAAGATTTACATTTGGTAGGTGCAAAATCGGAAATAGCATTTTCCAGAAAACTATTTTGGACAACATTTTTACAATATAACACACAAGCTGAAAATTTTAATATAAATAGCCGTATACAATGGCGATACAAACCTATGTCTGATATATATTTTGTTGTGACCAATAATTATAATTCCAATAATTTTAACCAAAAAGATTTGATGTTTGTGCTTAAGTTAAGTTACTGGCTGAATGTATAGTTAATTGTGTTGTCTTATTTATTTTTGATCTTCTAAACACCTGACAGATACTCCAACTGATTTATATAAATAAGTTTTACTTATTAAACTATTATTATATGTTACAACTCTAGCTGCTGTTGAAGATGTCCAAAAACTACCATACAAACGTCCACTAATATCGAAACTCCCTGTAGCAGAATTTCGGTATCCACCAGGTAATGCCTTAAATCCGCTTTCATTAGTTCCATTTCCATTATTAAACCAGCCACTAGATGATTTAAGTTTATCTCCTTCATCAGTACCACGATATCCTATATCATTAACAACTGATGTATCCATACCTAATGTAAGTTCCAGTGTTACCCATTCTTCATTTGAAGGTACATGCCAACCTTCCGGACATAATTTGTTTGTTTCAACTACATACCAATTATAAAGAACACCATATAATTCCTTATATGATATATCATCATCATAATAACAATATCCTGGAGTTGGTAAATTACTCCAGTCAACATTATTGTCTATTAAAGGTATTTCATTTCCATCATTATATTTAGTTACAGTTATGTTTTCAGCCATCCACCATTGTTCGCTAATTTTTATTGTATTATAAACATTCCCTTCTATATCAGTTAGTGTTCCCGTCTGAGGCTGATCAACTGTAATGATGTTTTCTTTACATACAGAATGTGATCCTGTGCCATTAGTTACTTTTAATGCTACAGAATATGTGCCAGGTCTTCCATAAATATGAACAGGATTTTGTTCAATGCTAGACTTTCCATCTCCAAAATTCCACTTCCATTCTGTCGGATTATTTAATGACATATCATTAAATTTAATCCTTCCCCAAGGTTCAATATTTGTTTTATCATATATGAAATCCGCAACTGGATCTTTTTCTATAATTTTAATTATTATTGAATCAACAGCTACATTATATTCATTATCTTTTGCTAATACTTTTAATAAATGGTCACCTAAACTAACGTCATTAGTATTCCAGTTATAATTATAAGGAGATTCTGTAAAAGTTTCAACATTAATATTATCAATAATAAATTCTACTTCTATTATTTGCCCATTCTCATCACTTGCATCAGCTGAAATTGCAACAGTTGTACCTTTCTTAAAACTTTTTACAACACCTGGATTGGTTATATTACAAACAGGATCATACTTTAATACAGGTTCCGGTTCTGATTCACAACTACATATTATAATTATTCCAAAAAACAATATTTGTGTAAATAGTAATTTAACAGCTTTCATTTTAATCCAATTTTATTATCGTAATAGCTTTTCTAATTATTATAATATTTAAACGATGCAAATGTAGGGAAATTTCTGATCAAATCTACTCCCCACCATACCATGACTTAAAATCAGAAACTTTTAGCGACTAAATATAATTTCCCTGGAGTTTGAATTAGTTAGAACGAAAGTAATTTTTAAATACAAACGGACTATTATTTTTCCAACTTAGGTCAGTCTTTAGTGTCTTTTAATTCTTACTGCTTTTTTAAAACATAACTGAAATAAACATATTTACGTGTTGCAAACTGATTATATGTATTAGAACCTACTGTCCCTGCAAAATCCAGAGCTATTTTGTGAAGAAATTTTGGTGTTAATTTTTTTACAAGTTTTATTCTACGCTCATTATCAAACTCGAGGGCTGTGACAACTTCTTGAGTGATGAACTTTTCTTTAAGTACTGTTAATCCACTTGATTCTAGCTCCTTCCTCATATCTTCAATTTCATAATCGTATCGAAAATCTGTAAATAAAAAACATCCATTAGGACGCAGAATACGATGCACTTCTTTAAGAAATGCTGTCATATCAGGATAGCGATGTGATGATTCTACATTTAGAACTACGTCATATGTAGTATTCTCTAGTCTTAAATTTTGGGCATCGCCATGTAAAAATGATAAACCGTTCTGGGTATAATGATGGTTACAAAATGAAACAGCACGTCTGTCCAAATCTACGCCTTTAGCAGAAGCAGGAGTAAAATTTTTGGTAATATAAAACAATCCTCCTCCTCTTCCACAGCCTATCTCAATAATATCTTTGTTTTTAATTTCGGTTGCACTTGCCAAATGATGATATAATTGAATTGAGTATCTATTAGCTTCATTTTGTTCATCCAAGGCTATATTATTATCTTTTTCGGCATATCCGTAATTCATAAATAAAATTTCAGCATTTTTATCTACCTTATTTACATACCAGTACCAAATTTTAAACAAGCTTTCACGAAAATTATATTTCATTGTTTTACAATTAAAAATTTCTACTAAATCTATTTAGTTTTTAAATCATATACTTGTGAGCGCACTCTTTGAGCCCATTCCCAGGCTGATAAAGAATCATCAAGCGTTTTATAAGCAATAGGTTTACCTATTTTAACTTTTATTGTTTTATTTCTTTTATTAAACATCTCCCGAGGCAAAAGTAATAACTCAATATTAAGTTTAATACCAAGCATTCGCCTTATTGTATTTATGAAATAAAACAATCTGCTATTTCTTCCATAGAAATAGAATGGGACAATATCTCTTTTACTTGAAATGGCTTTAGTTATAAAACTTTTTTGCCAATCGGTATCCTGAACTTTTCCCTTATATCGTCTTGAAACCTCTCCAGCAGGAAAGTGAGTTATAGAAATACCTGAATTGAACGTTTCATCGAGTGCTCTGACATAATCTCTAGATGAACTACCAAAAACGTTTACCGCTGCAATTAGAGGACGTAATTGAGGTAAATACATAAAAGCATCATTACCTATTGCTTTTAGTGTACCGTATTTTTCAGATACTGTATGTGTTAGAACTAAACCATCTATTACACCAAAAGGATGGTTGGCAGCAAAAAAACATTTCCCGTTTTCAGGAAGATTCTCTTTGCCCTCAATTTCTAAGGTCAAATTAAACTCATCAATCATTTTAATCAGAAAATCCTTTCCTAAAAAATCATCATATTTTGTAAGAACACGATTGATTTCGTCCTGCATTATAATTTTCTCGAGCCATTTAATGATAAATCCCGGGAGTTTTTTTAATACAGTAGTATTACTTTCATTTATAATTTTAGCAATATCGATGTACTTAATTTCTTCACCAGATTTTATCATTATTCTATTAATTAGTATTTTTTCAAGGAAATGTTTAGGAAAATGATATTAATATTCCGTTGATAAATTAGGTTATAAAAGTAATTAATATTTAAAGAAACGAAAATAAATAAATCTATTCTCCACCATACCATGATTTAAAATCAACAACTTTTTCTCGGCTTACGATGATTTCTTTTTCGAATTCGAAGGGGACCTTTACACGTAATCGGCTAGTAGAATAGACAATAACATCTGTAATATGATCGAAGTTAATGATAAAAGAACGATTAGCTCTAAAGAATTTTTTGGGATTTAATTGATTGGCAAGATCTTCCAAAGTGCTATCAACAATAAATTTTCTTTTTTCGTTATTTATAATAAATACTGTTCTTCCTTCTGCATAGAAAAAATAAATATCTTCAACAGCAATGGATTTAATATGTTCTCCAATTTTTACTAAATAACGTTTTTTGTATTGCTGATTTGAGCCTGAAATAAGTTCAGATAATTGATCCAGAGATATTTTAGGTTGAGAAATTTTCTCTGAAGGTAAATTTGCTTTCATGCTATTAATTTTATCCATAGCATTTGAAAGATTATCGAAACTTATAGGTTTTAACAAATAATCGATACTATTCAATTTAAAAGCATCAATAGCATACTCATCAAATGCTGTTGTAAAAATGATGGGTATTTCAACTTTTACTGATTTAAAAATGTCGAAACTTAAGCCATCGGTTAACTGAATATCTAAAAAAATTAGATCAACTTGTTTCTGATTCTCCTTTAAATAAGCAATACTTTTTTCAACTGTTGCGATTACACCTATTACTTCGATTTTTGCATCATATTTATTTAATAACATTTCCAACTTTTCTGAAGAGCTAAAAACACTTAATACGCTAATTGATATCTTTAACTATAAATTAAATAAAAATATACGATTAAGTTTAGAAGATGCTATTAAAGAATCTAGCTTGCAGTTAATTCCAGGTTCGACTGTAGTGGTTGTCGAAGATATAGTAAATCGCTCAATTATTTCTGATATTCAACCAATAGAAATTAAACTTAAACTTGATGGCGAACATCTGAAAGTCTATCATAAAATTCAGAATAAACTAATTCAGGTGTTTTCAAAACAAAATGAAATTGAGCATTTGAAAAAAGCATATTATCATATCGGTA
>JBHOSR010000065.1:0-13863 GCA_042584405.1 Bacteroidota bacterium | reverse complement strand
AACATCTTCTCCTTGCGTACCTATAGCGTCAATTAATACATCACTTTTAAATTATCCCAATCGCCACCATTGCCTGCTAATTTAACTACATAAGGTGTAAGATCAACTTCTGAACCTGTAGGATTATAAATCTCTAATGCTTTATTATTACTACTACCTTCAATATATTCTGAGAAGAATAATTCACCTTCTGGTTCAGTTCAGACAATTCTTGATCTAGCTGATATTACAAGTAATGTAACTTATTATAATGGTAACGATGCTTTAGGATTATTTAAAAGTGATGTATTAATTGACGCTATAGGTACGCAAGGAGAAGATGTTTTCTGGGATGTTGCAGAAACAACTGAAGCTTTAGTCGAACATACACTAATTAGAAAAACATCTGTAACAATCGGAAATACAGACTGGGCTGCATCTGCAGGCACTACTATTGATAATTCTGAATGGATTGTTAAAGAGCAAGATTATTTTGATGATTTAGGAGTTCATGGTTTAAAATCAGGAACAGATATTCTTACTTTTGATTTTGTTGGACTAGCTACAGGCGCTGCGATAATAGATGCTACGGCTCATACAGTTGATATTGAAGTTGCATTAGCAACTCCTGTTACTGCTTTAATTGCAACATTTACACTTTCTGAAGGAGCAACAGCAGAGGTTGGAGCAACTGCTCAAGTAAGCGGAACAACTCCGAATGATTTCTCTTCAGCTGTTACGTATACAATTACTGCAGAAGATGCTTCAACTCAAGATTGGACTGTAACTGTTACTGTTGCTACAACCCAAAGTTCGGCAAAAGAAATTACAAGCTTTAATGTTGATGGTATTCTTGGTAGTGCAGTGATTGCAAATGATTCTGTTAAAGCTGTTGTTGAATATGGAACTGATATTACCAACTTAAAGCCAACATTTACAGTTTCACCTCTAGCAACTATAGTTGATACTACAGCTGCTCAAGATTTTACTAATCCTGTGGAATACACAGTAACTGCAGAAGACGCTTCATCTAAAGTTTGGACAGTTGTAATTACAGTTGAGCAACCTCTTGAGTTAAGTATTTACGATATTCAATCTGAATCAGAAGGTGCAAGTGATTCTCCTTATCTGGGAGAATTAGTTAAAACTTTTGGTGTTGTTACAGGAGTTGGAAATGATGGATACTTCTTACAAGATTCTGCTAAAGCATGGAATGGAATTTATGTTTACAACAATACTTTCACTGCAACAAGAGGAGATTCCATAACAATAGTTGGAGTTGTAAGTGAATACCAGAGCGGAACGCAACTTCAGAATATAGAGGAATATACTATACTTGCTGCTGGCGTTACATTGCCTGATGCACTTGTATTAGAATTACCAGAAGCTCTTAATGAAAAATACGAAGGTGTTTTAGTTACAATTAATAACCTAGAATGTACTGCAGGTCCAACAAGTTATAATGAGTGGACATTTGCGGATGCTGATGACGATGAAATTACAATTGATGATATACTAAGTTATCAACATACTTTTACAATTGGTACAATGTATGAAGTTACCGGAGTTAGACAAACATATTTTGGCGATAAAATTACACCAAGAGATGCTAATGATATTAACGAAGCTCCAATTATTAGCGGATTTACTATGACACCACAAACTCCAACTAGTAGCGATGATGTTGATATTACTGCAACTATAGTTGATGATCATACTGCAGCAAGTAATTTAACAGTTGGATTATTCTATGGTGATGCTGCAGGATTAGAAGATACTGAAGTAACGTTTACTGAAGGTTCAACAGCTAATGTATTTGAAGGAACCATACCAGCATCGGCTAGTACTGTTTATTATAAGATTACAGCTTCTGATGGAACTATGGATTCAGAACTTACAGGTTCTTATAGTATTACTGTTGGTATTAACAATCCTGATGGAATTGTTTCGATGAATATATTCCCTAATCCAAGTGAAGGATTATTTACATTAGAAATGAATGCTAGTAAAGCAGGAGATTTCAAAGTGGAAATTATCAATATTCAAGGACAGGTTGTTTATACTAACGAAATTCACCAGGATGGATTCTACAAAGATCAAATTGATATAAGTAACGAAGCTAGTGGTATTTACTACATCAGAATTAATGATGGTAATAGCATGAAAGTTTCTAAAATTATGATTCAATAATACTGTACAATGCACATTCGTTTGCGTTGATTAAGAGGCAGCCAAATGGCTGCCTTTTTATTTTCTCTTTTTTGTGCATTTAATTAAAATCACTAACTTTATTTAGAACTTACTTACTAAAGCCAGATGTTTGAAAAGTTCCTACATCAAACACCCTTTTTTCGCTTAGTAATTCCTTTAATTGCTGGAATTATATTTCAAATAAATTTCCCAATTATTCATTCTGTAATTGTTTATATTCTAATTTCATTTGTTGCATTTGTTTTTACATTCCCAATTCTAAAATTAACCCGAAACTATATATTAAATAATGTTTGGGGAGTTTTAATTTCGCTTGTATTATTTTTTGCAGGGATGCAACTGGCAAGCTTTAAACAGCAAAAAGAGCTTAGTTTTAATAATACTGAAAACTCATTTATTGCAACTCTAATAAAAGAACCCGAAGAAAAAGAAAATACAATAAAAGCAACACTTAAAGTAGATTTTATTAAGGATTCAATAAACTGGAAAAGTAGTTCTGTTCGGGTTCTATGTTATTTTCAAAAAGATAGCACAAGCTTAAATTTAAAATTGGGTGATCAGATTTTGGCTAAAGCCTATTTAAACGAAATTAAGCATTCAGGAAATCCACATACATTCAATTATAAAAAGTATTTAAAATACCAGGAGATCTATTCGCAATGTTATATAAAATCAAATCAGTTTAAAATTATCGATCATAACAAAGGATCAAAGCTTAGGATTCTTTCAAATAAAACGCGACAAAAGTTACTGAACATTTATAAAATTAATAACATTTCTGGAGATGAATTTGCAGTTTTATCAGCACTTACCTTAGGTTTTAAAAATGAGCTTACTCCCGAATTAAAAGAAAGCTTTTCAACAAGTGGAGCAATGCACATTCTCGCGGTATCGGGTTTACACGTTGGGATCATATTTATTATACTCTGTAAACTACTATTTTTCTTACAAAAAAATAAATATGGAAAAATTCTTAGTTCGCTCATCATTATAACTGTTTTATTCTTTTATGCTTTTTTAACTGGTCTTTCCGATTCGGTTTTTCGGGCTACCACTATGTTTACTTTTATAAGTATAGGCCAAATGTTTAATCGCCAGATTAATATTTACAATTCTATTTCTGCTTCAGCCTTTTTACTGCTTATAATTAATCCATATTCTATTATGAATGTGGGTTTTCAGTTGTCGTATGCAGCGGTGATAAGTATCGTATTTTTTCAGCCTAGAATTTATTCATTACTAAACTTTAATAAAACCATTCCTGATTATTTATGGCAGCTAATTTCAGTTGCCATTGCAGCTCAGCTGGGTACTTTCCCAATTACTATTCATTATTTCAATCAGTTTCCCTTATACTTCATTTTATCTAATATTATAATAATTCCATTGGCAACTATTATTATTTATGGAGCCATTTTGTTATTTATCTTTTCCTTCTCAGATGGAATTGCTTTGTATATTTCGAAAGCTTTATATTTTATTACTTTACTTTTAAACAAAAATGTAAATTTTATTGAAAGTCTACCCTATTCAAAACTTGATCGAATTTTAATTGACAGCAATGAAGTTTTCATACTCATTATCATGATTTTTTTAGTATCCTTTTTTATCATGACTAAGCAATTGAAATTCTTTAAATTGACAATTTTTGTTTTATTAATATTACTGGTATATAATATTGCATTAAGTTATTCAAAATTGAATAATCCTAATATTACCGTTCACAATATATCAGGAATAACAGCTATAAATTATATCGAAGGAAAAAAAGCTCATTTTATAAGTAATACTGAATTGGATTTTGAAGATAAAAATATATCGTATAATGTTATTCCCTTATGGAAATACTATGACATAGATAAGCTCGATATAAATTATATACCTTTAAATAAATCCTTAAATTATTTTACTATTTGTAATAAAAGAATATTGCATATTGGAAGCGAATCGATTACTAATTACATTTCTGAACAGAAACTAAGCGTCGATTATGTAATTTTATCGAATAATATTAATATTAAGATAACAGATCTCAATAGCTACATTGAATTTAAAAAAATCATTTTCGATTCTTCTAATTCATTTTACAAAATAAAAAGTTGGGAAAAAGAATGTAATGAGAACAAAATATTATTTTATAATGTTATTGATAAAGGTGCATTTATTGAGTACCTTTAAATCTATGTTTTAGTCAAAATAAAATTTTATCAATATAAATTAACAAATACAATATATAACTTTACTTTTTATATTAATTTTGTGGCCCGACTCGATAATATAAGAGTCGTTAAATAGTTATCTTTAAGAATGAAAATCATAGTTGCTGGAGCTGGAGAAGTTGGAACGCATTTAGCTAAAATGTTAAGTAGCGAATTTCATGATATTACAGTGGTTGATCCCGATGCAGAAAGTTTAAAGAGTATTGATTCAAACCTTGATCTTTTAACCTTAACCGGATCTGCAACCTCATTTGAAATATTACGTGAAGCAAAAATTAAAAAAGCCGATTTGTTTATCGCAGTCACACATTCGGAAGAAACAAATATAACTGCTGCTATAATTGCCAAAAAGCTAGGTGCTAAAAAGACTGTTGCACGCGTTGATAATAACGAATTTGTTGAGCCAGAAAATATTCCTCATTTTACTGATCTTGGTATTGATTATTTAATTTATCCGGAAAGAATTGCCGCTCGTGAAATAGTTAATTTGCTAGGCCAAGGAGAAATCTTTGAATCGGTTGATTTTTCTGGAGGTAAGCTGTCTTTATACGTAATAAAATTAGATGAAAAAGCACTTGTTTTAAACCAGTCGCTTACTTCTATAGCAAAAGATAAAAATATAGATTTTAGAGCTGTTGCTATAACACGAAATGGTAAAACAATTATTCCTAGAGGCCACGATGAGTTTAAGGTTAATGATCTGGCTTATGTGGTAACCAACAAAGCCGGTATTAAAAATGTAATGAAATATTCGGGTAAGAAAAAAATTGAAATTAAGAATGTAATGATTCTTGGTGGAAGCCGAATAGGAAAAAGAGTGGCTAAATCGCTTGAAAATAGATTTAATATTAAATTAATTGAAATTAATAAAGACAAAAGTGCGCAATTAGCAGATTATCTTAGTAACTCTCTGGTAATAAATGGCGACGGAAGAAATATTGATGTACTTAAAGAAGAAGGTCTGGCAAATATGGACACTTTTATCGCTGTAACCGGCGATTCAGAAACCAATATTTTATCGTGTTTGTTAGCTAAAAAAATGGGAGTTAAAAAAACCATTGGCGAAATTGAAATCATCGATTATATTGATCTTGGAGAAAGTATGGGTATCGATACCATAATAAATAAAAAACTGATAACAGCAAGTCGTATCTTTACATTTACAATGAGTGCCGAAGTTGAAACTATGAAGTGTCTTACTGGATCTGATGCAGATGTTTTAGAATTTGTAGCAAAAGAAGATTCTAACATCACAAAAGGAAGTATTCGTAATGTTGATTTCCCTAAAGATGCTATTGTAGGTGGAGTAATTCGAGGTAACAAATCATTCATAGCAACTGGCGATACTGTAATAGAAGCAGACGATCGAGTAGTAGTTTTTGCATTACCTTCTGCTGTGAAAAAACTTGATATCTTTTTTAACAAATAATGATTAATAAAAAAATCATTCTTCAGGTAATGGGGCTCCTTCTTATAATTGAAGGATTCTTTCTTGGTATTTCTTCTTTGATAAGTTTATATTATGGACAATACGATTTATATGCTCTTTTAATTACCACTGCAATATGTACTGTTACAGGAATTACCTTAAAATTATTAACTAATAATGCTGATAAAAATATTGGAAAACGAGAAGGTTACATAATTGTAAGTTTGGTTTGGGTAATCTTTTCAATTTTCGGATCACTTCCTTTTATTATAAGTGGAGCAATTCCTTCATATACAGATGCTTTTTTTGAAACTATGTCAGGGTTTACCACAACCGGAGCATCAATTTTAAACGATATTGAAGCAATGCCTCATGGTTTATTGTTTTGGAGAAGCTTAACACAATGGTTAGGTGGAATGGGAATAATTGTATTATCAATAGCCATTTTACCAATGTTTGGAATTGGTGGTATGCAGTTGTTTGTGGCAGAGGTACCAGGGCCAACACCCGATAAGCTTCATCCGCGGATTAAAGAAACAGCAAAAAGACTTTGGGGGATTTATGTTCTATTCACATTCGCGGAAGTTATCTTACTTAAACTAGGTGGAATGAACTGGTTCGATGCTGTTAATCATTCGTTTACAACAATGGCTACTGGAGGTTATTCAACCAAACAAGCAAGTATTGCCGATCCCAGTTTTTCTCCATTTATACATTATGTTATTATAGTTTTTATGTTTCTTGCCGGTACCAACTTTACACTTTCGTACTTTGCATTGCATTTTAAATTTGGTAAAGTATTTAAAAACGAAGAATTTAGGTTTTATCTTGGTTTCATATTATTATTTACCATAATTATTGCATTTGCACTTTGGTATTTTGAAGGTTATAATCCGGAGAAATCATTCCGTGAATCACTGTTTCAAGTTGTTTCCATTATTACAACAACAGGTTTTGCTACGGCAAATTATTTAAAATGGATGCCCTTTGTAATAGTTATGATTTTTGCTCTTATGTTTTTTGGAGGATCAGCAGGTTCAACAGGTGGTAGTATAAAGATTATCCGTGTAACACTTTTATTAAAAAATAGCTACCAGGAATTAAAACGAATTATTCATCCAAATGCTATTATACCGGTCCGCGTAAATGGTAAAACGGTTCCTCCTCAAATAATCTCCAATATATTAGCTTTTGTGGTTTTTTATATGCTTATCTCTATCTTAAGCACAGTTGTAATCTCTGCACTGGGTTACGATTTAGAAACTTCGTTGGGTGCTGTTGCTGCAACATTAGGAAATATTGGACCCGGAATCGGCATGGTAGGTCCCATAGAAAATTATGCTCATATACCTGATTTTGGTAAATGGTTTTTATCTTTCTTAATGCTTATTGGTAGATTAGAGTTGTTTACTGTTTTAGTGTTATTCTCACCAGCTTTTTGGAAAAAATAATTTTAAATGAAATTTATTAAAAGCTATTTTTAGATTATTACTATTGAACTAACTCTCCTATTCCCTGTCGAATAATATCAAAATCATCCCCTGTACAATCCACCACTGTTGATGCTTCAATATTACCATATCCACCATCAATAACATAATCTACCAAATGCTCATATTTTTCATGAATCAACTCTGGATCGGTCATATAATCTAACACCTCATCTTCATGGTGCAAAGAGGTAGTCATAATAGGATGCCCAAGTTTGTTTACAATTTCAATTGCAATTTTATTATTAGGAATTCTGATACCTACCGTTTTCTTTTTCGATTTATAAAAACGTGGAACATTATTATTTGCATTTAGAATGAATGTAAATGGACCCGGTAGATTATGTTTTAAAATCTTAAACGTTGGATTATTTATATGAAGTGTAAATTGTGAAACCTGGCTAATATCATTACATATTAATGAGAAATTCTCTTTTAAAGCATTTTTTCCCTTGATTTTAACAATTTGGTCAAAAGCTTTTGTGCTATTAATATCCCATGCCAATCCATAAACAGTATCTGTTGGATAAATAATTAATCCATTGTTTTGCAAGGCTTCAATTGCCATAGCAATTTCACGTGGATTAGGATTATCTGGATGGATTTGTAATAACATATTAACTCTCTTCTAAAATAGATGCAAATGTAATAAACTATTGTTTAGATTAATTAATTTGAAGCTAAAAAACGGTTAAACAAAAAGGTTGCTTCTCGAATACTAACGGAAACAACCTTAATATTTTATATTGATAATTTTATCCGTTTACTTTTTTATAATCGGCAAGGAACTTTTCTAAACCAATATCAGTTAGTGGATGGTTTAACAGTCCTAAGATGGCATCTAACGGACAAGTTGCAACATCCGCACCAGCCTCCATACACTGTACTATATGCATTGTATGACGAATCGATGCTGCCAGAACTTCTGTTTCAAATCCATAGTAGCTATACATTTCCACTATTTGTGCAATAAGTTCAACTCCATCAGTAGAAATATCATCTAATCTGCCAATAAAGGGAGAAACGTAAGTTGCTCCAGCTTTAGCAGCTAATAAAGCCTGACCTACAGAAAAAACTAATGTACAATTTGTTTTAATTCCTTTCTCTGTAAAATATTTTATAGCCTTTATGCCCTCCTTTATCATTGGTACTTTTACAACAATTTGTGGATGTAAAGCAGCTAATTTTTCGCCTTCTCTAATCATTCCTTCAAAATCTGTTGAAATAACTTCAGCACTAACGTCGCCATCAACAATATCGCAAATCGTTTTATAATGATTTATAATATTTTCTTCGCCACCAATACCTTCTTTTGCCATTAATGAAGGATTTGTTGTAACACCATCTAAAACACCTAAATCTTGTGCTTCTCTTATTTGATCTAAGTTTGCTGTATCTATAAAAAATTTCATAATTTATTTAGTGATTTAATTAATACTTATTTTTCGATGCGAAAATAAAGCATTTTTTTGAGGATTAAAATTTAAAATTTCGGAATTAAAATAATTGCACGGAATTATACATCAAACAATTTAATCAATAATATATATGTTTTCCCTCGAATATCAGGACTTTCACTTTGCCTATTCCCTGCCACATTTAGAACCTTTATGTGGTTTTCAACAATCCACTTTCTGAATTTATATCCAGCGTTTATAGTAGTGTCTGTTTCAATAATAATGTACGGTTTCGAAAATTGCTCACACAATCCAATAGCCTCAAGTGTTCCTTCACCAAAATCATTCTGGTCTTTTATTACTAATGTGCCATCCGATTCAATTATATTTTTTCGTGTTCTATCAATATATTCTTCGCTTTCAATTTCAACAACAGGATATCTAAAAGGAATAATCCCCATTTCACTTTTTCGTCCTTTTGGACAGTGTCCTCCACACTCAAAATGAAGATCTAAGGCAAAATCCAAAGCACCTTGATCAACACCTGTTTGTCCCCCAGAAATAATTTTAATTTTACTCACTTTTTCTTTTTTCTTTTAATATATTATAAATGCCATTTTTTCGACAATATCTATAAAACCAACTATATTCAATGTCGTAACCTAAATTCTTTTTTACTTTTTTTTGCAAGTGTTCAATGGTACTAACATTTTTTGCTAAGGCCATTCGTTTTATTTTATTTTTATGAGGGTGTAGCTTCGATTTTCTCCTTTCAGAATATTTATATTTTAATAAACCCTCAATTCCTTTTTTTAAATAAATCTTTGTCCAATCGGCTACTGTATCTTCATGAATGCCCAGCAGCTGCGTAATATTTACGTTTTTTTGACCTTCTTTTTTTAATAGAATACAATATGCTCTTTTAAGAACGTTTTTCTTATTTTGATTTTCCTTAATAAGTTTTTTTATTTCAGCTTCTTCTTCTTGAGTAAGATTTATTTTATAACCCATAACCAAATTTATTTGCTTACAAATTACAAACACGGTATTTAAAAAGCAAGTTTTATCATAAAAAAGCACCTGAATATCAGGTGTTAATTTTATTAAAATATAAATGCTTTAATTCCTATTCCAATATATAATTCATTTCCACTTTCAGGACTATCCCCAATATCAAAATTATATGATCTATAGTTAAATTCTGCATTCATTGCAACTGCATCCGAAAGCATAACCAAGAGTCCTAATTTAGGTGTGGTAATTGTATTTCTTGAATCGCCACCACTATCAGATGATGAATAATTATAAGAATATGAAGTAAATAGATATGAAACACCAACATACGGATATAATTTTTGATCTCTGTGACCGGCAATATAGTATGTAAGAGCAGGACCAATTCCAACGGTATTATTTGAATAATCGCCACTTGAATAGAATGACAATTGCAATTCTGCACCAACAGCTAAGGAAGGTACAACAAAAATCATAAATTCTGGATTTAAATTAAATCTAAACGTTCGATTTCCATCAGCATCTTCAAAAGCTTCACCACCACCAGACAATAAATAAATATTACCACCTAACTCTAGGCTACCGCGATCTGTTGCAAAATATGCTTGTGCCTTAACACTTGAATAAGCAATTAATGAAAATAAAATGAAAATAATTATCTTTTTCATAACAAGGTATTTGGTTAAACATGTTCAAGTTATAAAAAATAATCGGAAAGTAAAAAAAGCGGGCAAGCTACTTACATCGCACCGCTACAACCGTCTACCCTTGCTACCTTCCGGTCCTGGGGGAGTTCAACAGGAGCTGGTCGTATAAGACTTGCCCGGGGGCACAAAAGTAATAATTTCATGAATCTTTTCAAATAATTCGATATTTATTTATACAAAAACCGATATAATTCCTCGAATGGACTTTCATATTTGTAATAATTTCTGATAAAACTCAACTAATAAAATAAAACTTCATATCGCTTTTTTATGAATACCGTATATTGTTTTCATAAGAAACATTATGTATGTTTGTTCATCACTAAAATTAAACACTAATTTATTATGGAAGAAAAATCTAATTCAATCTGGAAAGCAGGATTAACCTATGGTGCCATGCTAGGTTTAATAATGATAATCTATGCCGTACTTCTTTATGTGATGGACCAGAGCTTTAACAAAGGCTTGAGTTATGTAAATTATTTATTCTTTATTGCTATTATTTTTTATGGTGCAAAATCATATCGTGATAATAGTCTAAATGGCTTTATAACTTATGGTCACGCATTAGGAATAAGTATGCTTATTGTTCTTTTTGCAGGTATTATTAATGCAATTTATTTTTCGATTCATATTTCGGTAGTTGATACTGATTATATTAGCAAACTTATGGTTGCTGCTGAAGAAGAGCTGATGAATAGAGGAATGACAGATGATCAAATTGAAATGGCGTTAAGTATGCAGAAAAAAATGATGAAACCTGCAATTATGGCTGCTCTTGGATTGTTAGGTGTAGGTTTTTGGGGATTTGTAATTTCCTTAATCACATCCATTTTTATCAAAAAACAGGGAGATCCATACCAGGAAGCAATGCAAGATATTGAAGAATAACTTAATTAATAACAAAATACAGATAGGCTTGTTAAGAATATTTATTTATTTTTGACAAGCTTTTAATTTTTTAAAAAATGGATGTTTCAATCGTAGTACCTTTATTTAACGAAGAAGAATCTCTACCAGAATTACTTGAATGGATAAAGCGCGTAATGGATAAAAACGCTCTTACGTACGAGGTAATAATGGTAGATGATGGAAGTAAAGATAAGTCGTGGCAAGTTGTTAATGAATTAAAAAAGAAATACGAAACAATAAAGGGAATTAAATTTCAGCGTAATTACGGAAAATCAGCTGCATTGCATACAGGTTTTCAAGAAACACAAGGTGATGTTGTTATAACCATGGATGCAGATCTACAGGATAGTCCTGAAGAAATTCCAGAACTATATCGCATGGTAAAGGAAGAAGGATTGGATTTAGTTTCAGGTTGGAAAAAGAAACGTCGTGATCCATTTTCAAAGCGATTCCCAAGTAAAATATATAATCGATTAGTAAGAATGGTTACAGGCATTAAACTTCACGATTTTAATTGTGGATTAAAAGCTTATAGTCGAGAAGTTGTAAAAAGCATCGAAGTTTATGGCGATATGCATCGTTATATGCCTGTAATAGCTAAAGCAGCAGGATTTAAAAATATTGGGGAAAAAGTTGTTCAGCATCAATCTCGTAAATTTGGAATTTCTAAATATGGTTTTGGACGTTTTCGTGGGATGTTTGATCTAATAACTATATCTTTCATTTCTCGTTTTGGGAAAAAGCCAACACAATTTTATGATGATGCTCAATTGTTGAGTATATTTTTTGGAACACTTGGAACCTTAATGTTTTTTGGTGGATTTATTGCTGCTGGTTGGCTAGGTGCTCAAAAATTAATTTTTCTTTGGAAAGGAATAAAAGCTCCTTTGGTTACTTCAAGTCCATATTTTTATATTGGTTTAACAGCAATGATAATTGGAACTCAACTATTTTTAGCGGGTTTCTTAGGTGAACTCATTTCACGAAGCTCAAGTGATAGAAATCAATACCTGGTAGAAGAAAAAATATAAATTCTTACTTATAAAAATTCTTTTGATAGGCATGAAATTCATCTTGCTTTAAAACTACGCGTTTTAAAAACGATTTTATGAATCCTAATCCGTAAGCAATTAATTGTATAAAACTAGAAATAATTGATAAAACGGCTACATTTAATTTTCTATTTAGTCGTAAAGAATCGAGAAATATAATAACAGCAAAAAGCCCTAATGGGATTAAAAAATACGAACTTAAAAAGCTTAACATAAGTAACAATACTACTCCAATAAGAAACGATGCGGGTAAGAAATGCACTATTTTCAAGGATTGTGGATGTCGCTTATATAAATTTATTCTTGCAATTCCCGAATTATAAACCTGCTTAAAAAATTTTCTGAAATCCACTCTTCTTTTATGATAAACTGCAGCATCTTTTATCAAAGTTGTAGTAAAACCATTCTCAATAATTCGTAAACTCATATCAACATCCTCGCCAAAGCGCATTTTTGAGAATCCTTTCGTTTTACTAAAAACTTCCTTGGTAAATCCCATATTAAAACTTCGAGGATGAAATTTCTTTTCATCTTTCATTCCTCCTCTAATTCCTCCAGTAGTAAAAAAAGAAGTCATTGAATAATTAATTGATTTCTGAATTGGGCTAAAATCAGGATGCGCCATATCAGGGCCACCATATGCATCAACGGGATCTTTACTTAATCGATTGTTTACAATTTCGAAATACTTTTCAGGAATAATACAGTCGCTATCAAAAAAAACATGATAGTCGCCATTTGCTCTCTCTGAACCATAATTCCTCGATTGTCCTGGACCTGAATTTGTCTTAAAGAAATATTTAATATCTAAGCTATTGTTATAATCTTCAATAATATTATCACTCTTTATAGTTGAACCATCTTCTATAACTAACACTTCGAAATTTTTAAATATCTGATTTCTCAGACTTTCTAATAATTCATTTAATTCTTCTGGTCTGTTATAGACAGGTATTATTACGCTAAACTTTATCATCTTATAAACACCTCTTTTTTAAGAGATTAACTACTTCTTTATCTACAGGAAAAGTCATATGATCAGGATTTAGGTCCCTTAGACTTACCCATCGGAATGACTGCGACCCGTTTTTTTCTTCTACAAAATTAAACGACTTATTCGAAATTTTAAACTTTATAGGTTCTATAAATTTCGCTCGATAATATATACTCAACAATTGAGCATCATCATAAAATTGTGTTGGCTGAAAATAATCTGTAGTATAAAAATGATCAAGGATTTCAATTGCTTGTGTGAATTCTTCAATAGCTTCACGTTTCAAACAATCAATTGGTCCCTCTCCAAAATGCATTCCTCCACCAGGAAATTTTGTCATGCGCATGTTTAATTGAAACTCGTCACTTATTAATATTTCATTTTTATCATTTATAATAAGCGCATAAACTCTTATAATATATCTTGAAATCTTAGAATCCATTTAAATTCTTGATTTTA
>JBHOSR010000064.1:0-14047 GCA_042584405.1 Bacteroidota bacterium | reverse complement strand
AAATTTAACTATATTTGCCGCTCGTTTTTACGATTAGTTGTATTTACCAAAGATCATTATTTATTAATCAGGATATTAGCTAATTATTTATCAGTAATTTTCTTGATTTTTAAAAAATAATTGTATTTTTGCAATCCGCAAAATACAGGAAATATAATGTATTAAGGTATTAATTAAAAAGTTAGGAGTTTTTAAAGTGGATACATTAAGTTACAAAACAGTATCAGCAAACAAGGCAACTGTTCAGAAAGAATGGATACTTGTTGACGCGAAAGACGAAATTTTAGGCCGGTTAGCTTCTAAAGTTGCGAAAATTTTAAGAGGTAAAAACAAACCTTCTTTTACTCCTCATGTTGATTGTGGTGATAATGTAATTGTTATCAATGCAAGCCAAATTCAACTAACAGGAAAAAAAATGACAGACAAAAAATATGTTAGTCATTCAGGTTACCCAGGAGGACAGAAATTTACTAATCCAGAAGAACTATTGGCGAAGAAACCAATTGCAGTTGTTGAAAAGGCTATAAGAGGAATGCTACCTAAAAATCGTTTAGGAAGAGAATTATTTAGAAACCTTTATGTTTATGAAGGCAACGAGCATGCTCAAGAAGCACAAAAACCAAAAAAAGTAGATTTAAACTCAATTAAATAATTAGCATGGAAGTAATAAATACTTTAGGAAGAAGAAAAGCTGCTGTTGCACGGGTTTATTTAAGTGAAGGAAAAGGAAAAATCATCATTAACAATCGTGAGTTAGAAGATTTTTTCCCAACAAAACCTCTTCAGTACATTGTTAAGCAACCATTAGAATTAGTTGAAGTAGTTGGAAAATATGACGTAAAAGTTAATATTTTCGGTGGTGGTATTAAAGGACAAGCTGAAGCAGTTCGATTAGGAATTACAAGAGCATTAATCGAGGTAGATCCAGAGCACAGAGATGCTTTAAAGAAAGCTGGATTTGTAACTCGTGATCCTAGAATTGTAGAACGGAAAAAACCTGGTCAACCAAAAGCACGCAAGAAGTTTCAATTTAGTAAACGATAGAATTTTATTCTGTTGGATAATATTCCGTTTAGTATCTAAATTGTTGAGACGTCCTGTTTGGAGCTACTCAGCAATTGATTGTTAAAAAGAATGTAAACGTTAAAAAATTAATCAAATGTCAAGAACAAATTTTAATGAATTGTTAGAAGCAGGTGTTCATTTTGGACACTTAAAAAGAAAATGGAATCCTGCAATGGCTCCTTATATCTTTATGGAGCGAAACGGTATTCACATTATTGATTTACAAAAAACTGAAGCAAAATTAGAAGATGCTTGTGGTGCACTAAAACAAATTGCAAAATCTGGACGCAAGATTTTATTTGTAGCTACTAAAAAACAAGCAAAAGATATAGTTGCAGAAAAAGTTAAAAGCACACAAATGCCATATGTTACTGAGCGTTGGCCAGGTGGTATGTTAACAAATTTCCCTACCATTCGTAGAGCAGTTAAGAAAATGTCTTCCATTGACAAGATGGAAACTGATGGTACTTTTAACAATCTGGCAAAAAGAGAAAAATTACAAATTACACGTCAAAGAGCTAAACTTGAAAAAATGTTAGGAAGTATCTCTGATATGACAAGACTCCCAGCAGCAATGTTTATCGTTGACGTATCAAAAGAACACATCGCAGTTAGAGAAGCAAAAAGATTGAACATTCCTCTTTTTGCAATTGTGGATACTAACTCTGATCCAACTCTAATTGATTTCCCTATTCCAGCCAATGATGATGCTTCAAAATCAATTTCATTGATATTAGATAAAATTACAGGAGCAATTCAGGAAGGTTTGGATGAAAGAAAAATGGAGAAGGAAAAAGAAGGTCCTGTAAAAGAAGGAAATAAAGGCGCAAAAAAGCCAAATACTGACACTAAAAAGACAAGTGCAAGAAAAGAGGAAGCTCCTGCTAAAGAAACGGAAATGAAAGCTGAAGTAACAAAAACGGAAGAAAAGAAGGAAGTAAAAAAATCTGCTAAGAAGGAAGAAGTAAAGGCAGAATCTAAAGAAGAAACAAAAGAATAATTAACGGAAAAAATAAAAGAAAATGACTCAAATAACTGCATCTGATGTAAATAAGTTAAGAAAAATGACTGGTGCTGGAATGATGGATTGCAAGAAAGCATTGGTAGAAGCAGAAGGAGATTTCGATAAAGCACAACAAATTATACGTGAGAAAGGAATGGCTGTTGCAAATAAACGATCTGACAGAGAAGCTAGTGAAGGTGTTGTTTTAGCAAAAGCAAATGGAAACAAAGGTGCAATGATTTCATTAAATTGCGAAACTGATTTTGTTGCTAAAAATGCTGATTTTGTTGCTTTAGCTGAAAGAATTCTTGACGTTGCATTAGAAAATTCACCAGCTGATTTAGAAGCTTTAAGTAATCTTGAAATAGAAGGAATGAAAATTTCTGAAAAGATCGTTGAGCAAACAGGTGTTATTGGTGAAAAATTAGATCTTAAATACTACGATAAAGTTGATGCTGACCAGGTTGCTGCTTATATCCATAGCGATAAAAAATTAGCCACACTAGTAGGTTTAAACAAATCGGGTATTGATGAACAAGTTGGTAAAGATGTTGCTATGCAAGTTGCAGCAATGGATCCAGTTGCTGTTAATAAAGAACAAGTTTCTCAAGAAGATATTGAAAAAGAACTTGAAATTGGAAGAAATCAAGCTTTAGCTGAAGGAAAACCTGCAGATTTAGTAGATAAAATTGCTCAGGGGAAATTAGGTAAATTCTTTAAAGAAAGTACTTTAATTAGTCAAGCGTTTATTAAAGATAATAAAATGTCAGTTGAGCAATATCTAAAACAAACAGATAAAGATTTAACGGTTACTGAATTTAAAAGATTTTCAATTAAACAGTAATCATTATAAAATAACTTTAAGGGAGTTCTTTTGGGACTCCCTTTTTTTATTTAATATACTTGAAAACGAAATTACATATACCTTATTAGTTAATTAAACTGATAAATGAATATTTGTTAATATCGTAATGCAGATTAATTTGTTGGCTATCTTTTTGATAATTATATTTGTTTTCGTTAAAAATAAATAATTATGAATATACTTCTTTTAGGTTCTGGGGGACGAGAACATGCTTTAGCGTGGAAAATAAGTCAAAGTAATAAAATAAATAAACTATATGTAGCACCGGGTAATGCTGGTACTTCAAGAGTCGCAGAAAACATAGAACTCAATTTATCTGATTTTAAAACAATTAAAAACCATGTAATTGAAAAGAAAATTGATATAGTTGTTGTTGGACCGGAGCAACCTTTAGTTGAAGGTATCAGTGATTATTTTATAGTCGAGCCTGATCTTAAGTCTATACCTGTTATTGGCCCATTAAAACATGCAGCTAAATTAGAGGGGAGTAAAGATTTTGCAAAGAATTTTATGAACAAGTATAATATTCCAACTGCAAAATACCAATCATTTACAAAATCAAATTTAGAAGAAGGGAAAGAATTTCTTGAAACTTTAAATGCTCCATATGTTTTAAAAGCTGATGGACTCGCAGCAGGGAAAGGTGTTTTAATTATTGACGATCTAAATGAAGCAAAGGGGGCGTTAGAGAAGATGCTGGAAGGACAATTTGGGGAAGCTAGTGCAACCGTTGTAATTGAAGAATTTTTAAAAGGAATAGAGCTTTCTGTATTTGTAATGACTGATGGAAAATCGTATAAAATATTACCAGAAGCTAAAGATTATAAACGAATTGGAGAAGGAGATACTGGCTTAAATACCGGTGGAATGGGTGCTGTTTCTCCTGTTCCTTTTGCTAGTAAGGAATTTTTAGATAAAGTTGAAGAAACAATTATTAAACCTACGATTGAAGGATTAATTTCAGAAAATATTAAGTATAAAGGATTCATCTTTTTTGGTTTAATAAGTGTAAAAGGAAAGCCATACGTTATTGAATATAATGTAAGAATGGGGGATCCAGAAACAGAGGTAGTTATACCAAGGATTAAATCTGATTTTGTCGATTTACTTATACATACAGCTAACGAAACTCTTGATATAGCAAATTTGGAAATTGATAATAGAACCTGTACTACAATTATGTTAGTTTCTCAAGGATATCCGGGTAGTTACGAGAAAGGAAAAATAATGACAAATTTAGAAAAGATTAACGATTCACTTTTATTTCATGCGGGAACTAAGATTTCAAATTCAGAGGTTTTAACAAATGGTGGTAGGGTAATTGCTATTTCATCTTATGGAAATAACATGCACGAAGCTTTAAAAAAATGCTATAGTAATGCAGAAATTATAAATTTTAAAGGTAAAAACTATAGACAGGACATTGGATTTGATTTAATTTAAAAGAAATGTTTGCAAATATTTTAAAAAGTAACCAGCCTTTTGTTATTGTATTAATTGTTCTCTCAGGAATTTCTCTTTGGATTTTTTCTTTCATGGAACCGGTAGCCATAATAATTCCCTCCGATAGCATAAGGATGCCTTTTTATGAAGTTGTAGTTAATAACCTTAAATATAATTCTGTCTATTCATTACTTATTACTTTTTTCCTAGTTTTAATACAAGCTTTTTTACTTATTCAATTTAATAAAAAACATATTCTAATAAATTATAGAACATATCTACCTGCTTTTTTTTACATTATAATAACAAGCAGTTTTGTTCATTTACATAGATTAAATCCTACTATAATAGGAACGATATTTATTTTCATTGCTGTAAATTTTTTATATAATACTTATAGAAGCGACTACACATTAAATAAAATTTATTTAGCAGGATTTTTCATTTCGCTGGCTTCCTTTTTTTGGGCACCTTTAGCATCATTCATAATAGTTCTATATATATCGCTGCTAATACTTAGACCTTTTATAGGAAGAGAATGGATAGTTGGCATGTTGGGTTTTCTTACACCTGTTTTATTTGTATTTGTGTATTATTTTGTATTTCTGGAAGAAACTAAACTTACTAATTTATTGAGTAATTTAGCAGCTAATTTTGAACTAGTTAAAACATTCCATTCGCTTCATTATTCGTACTACATATTCTTTGGTTTCTTATTAGTAATAATTATGTTAGCAAGTTATACTTTGGCAAGAAATTACCAAAAGAAAAAAATTAAAACCAGAAAATATTTTGAAATTAACTGGTGGATTTTTTCAATTGGTCTAGGTTTATTCTTGGTTTTTAAAAACGCATCTTATGATATTATTTATTTAATAAGTATACCAATTTCATTTCTTTTTGCTGATTATTTTCATACCATAAGAAAATCATGGTATTTAAATGGTATTTTAATAATAGTTATTGGTTTACTAGTTTATATACAAATAATAGCGCATTAAATTATGCGCTATTTACTGAAATATTTTAAAATGAATAGGGATCAAAATCTTTCCACGAACGATAACAAAGCCACAGCTAATCCTTGTTTACCTTCTTTAAATTCAACCCAAATGTGATAAACTCCCGTGGTTGTACATCTAAAATCAAAAGTTGGATAACTTCTACCTGTAGCAACAATATAGTTTGTTCCTAATAGTCTATTATTATCGTAAAGTTGTATAATAGCTTCGCCTTGAAAATCTTTTGAATTACAAAGAGAAAAACGATATTTTGTATTTTTACTAAGTACAACTGAGTGTCTTGCAGTAGGAGGCTCTTCTCCTGGTTTTGCTGCTTCTAATTTAACCTGAAAATCTTTTAAGTAAGTAGCATCTCCTGCAACCATGCCACAAATATCTACTAACTCCTGACCTGATTGAGCAAATAATTTGTTATTATTTCCTAATAAGATAATTGCAAATAAGGCAAAAATTATATAAATGTTTCTCATATTTACAACTGTATTATATTATTACGAACTTCAACAGTTTTATCTATGATTTTAAACAATGTTTCTTGTGAAATTTCGATAGTCTGTTTGTCGTTTTGTTTTATAACCAGCATTCCGTCTTCTTCAACCGCCTCAGGCTCACCTCTTTCATATGTAATTGTAACTTCTTGGTAAATTTTCTGAATTTCTGACAAATCCTCAATAAGTTCTTTAAACCTAGGGTCTCTTTCATAGTTTCTTAGCAATATCATTAAATTGCCTAGAATTATCTTTTGCTCACCAATTTTTTCAGAAAGTTCCGAATTTGGTGATTCTTTGATCACTTCACTTAACAAATACATGCTTTCAACCCATACTCCGGCAACAATTAAAGAACTAAGACTACTTCTATTGTTCTCACGCAAATATCGATCCATTTGGTTGAAGTTTTGTACAGAAATGTACATCAATGAATCAAGATTTTGATTGTTAGTGGCGAGTCGTTTAAGTGTTGAAAAGTCGAAGAATTGGCCAACCTTTATACCATCTGCTAGGGTTTTAATAGCAGAAATGTAGTCAATAACACCTCCTGTTTTGTTATACATATTTTGGTATCCCAAATCAGCACCAAAAATTCCTAAACCAAGAGCTTGCTTAAAACTAGTATTGTAATTGTCAACATAATCGGTGGTTGCAAGATAATCCTTAGAATATGGAACACCAACAGCTTTAATTAAAGCAGAAATTTCAACTGGTGAAGAAATATTTTGGACAATATCTTTTATTGCTTCTTTATCAATTTCAAGTTCTCCATCATATATTACAGAATCTGGCACCTCAAATTCTGCAGAAAAATCTGTGTCCTCTTTTTTATCACTTTTGCAACTTTTAAAACCAATAACAATTATTAAAATAATTGTTAATAGTGATAATAATATATAAATCAAACGTTTGCTCATAATCAATTGTGTTGAATTTCAACTATATTGCAAATTTAACATATCTCATAAAGATATAAAAATATTCTATATCTTGAAACATTATTTTTTAAACTTAATCTTTTCAGGAAGATCAAGTAATTTTTTCAGTAACTCATAATAAAGAGTTACATAGAGAAATAAAGTTAGTACCCAAATAAATAGCAAATTAAACCAATAGGTTTCATGGTATTTACCTGCAAAATACTTTCTTGGAGCGTAAAAATGGGATCTGAAATTGAAAAATCCCTCAACATCGGGATCTCGATATATCGGATCGATTTGTTGGATTAATTCATCTTTATATTGAATAATCTTGTTTTTCTCAAACACCTTTTTTACCTGATCTTCAACGCTTTCATTATGGAATGTCGCTCGCTTCATACGGTAAAGCTCAGGATTAGTTTTTAAAAGGTATCCTATGATATTTTCTTTTTCATTGTTAGCTTTTTGAAAAATTATCTGGTAATATGAATATAATTTTTCAATAAATTCTGCTGTTTTATCAAGCACAATTTCATTAAAGGATGCCGTATCTAATTGATGTCCAACCTCAAATACTATTCCAGTTCTATTTTCTTCTTTAGATAGTTCATTCCTTAATAATCTAAAATCTGCAATTATTTTATCTTTAACTTCTTTATCTGTATCAAATTTGTACCAATTATCTTCAATGAAATCTAACCGTTTTTCAAGCTCAGTAAGGTAATAAACCTGTTTAAAGTCTGCATTACTTTCACGTTTCTCAATTTCATAAAAGTTTTTTTCAAATTCGTTATTTTTAAACTGATTAACCATTAGTGCCTCAAAAGACCACTTTGTTGGCATGAATTCAGCTATAAAAGGAACTTTTTTAACACTTCCCACAGCTCTATTCATTTTATCAAATGGAAACATTGCTCCACTTAATATCATCATAGGAATCATTAAAAGTGGAATAAGGATGTATATTGTTACAGCAGAATTAAAAGATGCAGAAACATTTAAACCAAGCATATTTGCAAATGCAGCTGTTGTAAATAACGCAAACCAATATTCAAAAGTCATTGCTCGAATCCCTAAAATATTATTAGCGATTAATACAAATAAAATTGCTTGTATTGCTGATATGGAGAATAAAATAAAAATTTTAGAAATAAGATAGCTTGATCGACTTAAATTAAGAAATGCTTCACGTTTAAGAATCTTTCGATCGCGGAATATTTCTTCGGCACTAACTGTTAATCCTAGGAATAGGGCAACAATCAATCCCATAAATATGTATATATTAATGTTTTCGTTCTCACGAAAAATATAAGTTTTCGAATTTGGATCTGCAATGTATCTAATAATATACGACAGTATAAAGCCAAGTAAAGGAGCTTCTAATAGATTCAGTGCAATATATTGTGTATTACTTATTTTAGATAAGAAATCACGAATGGTATAGATTTTTAATTGATTGAACCAAGATGGTATTCTTAAAGTGGAAGGTGGTGCATCCGTTACTTCTTCAACTTCATCTAATTTAATGTTTTCGCCAAAATTATCTTCCCACTTCTGAGGAGAAATTTTTCTTTTAGGTGTGTATTTACCGTATTCATCAACAACCTTGGCTTCAATAATATTAAAGATGAGCTCGGGATTAACATTACCACAGGTCTGACATTCACCAATATCACTGTTGATTTGTGCATCTAGCCTTTTAAAATACATTACTCCTTCAACTGGATTTCCATAGTAAATCATATAACCACCAGTATCGAGAATAACCATATTATCAAACATTTTATATATGTCCGATGAGGGTTGATGAATAACAACAAATATAAGTTTTCCTTTTAAAGCAAGTTCTCTTAAAAGGTCCATAACATTCTCAGAATCCCTTGAGGAGAGTCCTGAAGTAGGCTCATCAACCAACAATATAGATGGTTCTCTTATAAGCTCAAGTGCAATATTTAGTCTTTTTCTTTGTCCTCCACTTATCATTTTATTTAATGGAGAACCAACTTTAAGGTCTTTTCTATCGAATAAACCTAAACTTGTTAGCGTCTTATTTACCAGTTCTACGATCTCTTCTTCAGATTTATCGTTGAAACAAAGCTTTGCATTATAATAAAGATTTTGAAAAACTGTTAACTCTTCAATTAATAAATCATCTTGTGGAATATAACCTATAACGCCTTCAAGTTTTTCCTTTTCTCTATGCAGGTTTATGCCATTAATAAGAATTTCACCAGATGTAGGTTCGTTTAGTCCTGTTAATACATTTAGCAGAGTAGTTTTTCCAGCACCACTGGCTCCCATTAATCCAATTAATTTGCCCTGATCTTCTGAGAAACTGATATTTCTTAGTCCAATTCCTCCATTTGGGAAAACGTAATCAATATTTCTTGCAGTATACGAAATTCTTGTAGATGTACTATCGGCGAGGAAGTGAGCAACTATATCGCTATAGTAAATTGGTTTGCCCTTAGGAAGTTTAATTGTTCCACCACTGGCAAACAGGTAAATTCGAATATTGTTAACTGGCAAACCATTTAAGAATATATCTTCGTTACCATTATAACGCATAAAATAGAGATCAACGCTTTTAACCTGAAGGATAAAAATATTGCCATTTAAGGCTTCGACTTTAACGTGTTTAGCTTCTTTGCACTGATTCTCTTTATCGTTAATTATTAGATTATCCGGCGTGTCAACTTCTGAGATTTCATTATGTATTACAAAGCTTTCAATACTTCTAAATTCATCTCGAGTGAGCTTAAATACTTCTGAAACAGTATGAATGATTGCCATTCTTTGCTCTGAAAACTTTCGGTCGGCATTTACTAACTCAAAAAGTCTTACCAGAACGATTATTTTTTGTTTTTGTGTAAGAGTTTTGTTAATTTTTTTACAAATACCTAAAATTCTTACAGAGTCTTTAACAGACGTTAACTTTACCTTATCATTATTTTCATCTTTGTCGCCTGCTAAACCAGCTTTTTCATCGAAAAGGGCCATGTATTCTGGCACCGCTTCATCACTTAATTGCTGAGTTAAAAAGTTTTCTACAAATTCCCTTTCACTGGATTCTACACCTTCATCCTGCTTTGCTATAATAGCAAATAATTGCATAAGGGCTTTTAAAATCTCTTCACTCATAATTAAAAATTAAATATGATCCAGTTTTAACAACGGTTAAATCTGACTATAAGGTATAACTAACTTGTTCAAATGGTACATCAACAATATCAGCATATTCTTCACCTGCTTCTTCCATATCTTCATCATCTTCAGGGAAAAACCATTTTATTAATACACTTTTCCCATTTTCATGCATTTCTTCAAGCTTCATTAAAATATCAAGTATTAATTTTGAAGATGCAGTATTGAAGTATACCAGTTTAAAAGAAAAAACAGTTTGATCATTTGCTTCTTCCTGATAATCATCTAGCCAAGTAAGTATAGGCTCATAAAAAGTGGTAACGTCTTCAGGAAGCGATCTACCTGAAATTTCAAAAATTCCATTTTCTTTATCGAGAATAATGGTTGGAGTATCGTCAGTACCTTTGATCTTTATTACTTCCATGATATAATAATTATTTTAAGCGTTTCTAGAAATTGATGATGTTAATAGAAAGAAAGAACTTCCTTCATCTATTGGTAAAAAGTGGAACTCTAAAGTGTTTCCAGTTTTACGTGCAATGTCTATAAAACCAAGACCTGCACCACCTTTTTCGGAAAGTCTGCCTTCTTTCATCTGACTTTTGTACAATTGCTTAAGACCTTCTTTGTCTAAGCTGTTAATATGGTTGAGCATTTCCGTAAGTTCTTCAATTTTATCATTTTCGATTACGTTACCTGTGGTAACATGATAATTGACTTTTCCTTTACTTACCATGAAAATACCTCGGCCTGCAAAAAGAAAGTCGTCTGAACCAAAAGAATCAGCATGCTTACTTATATTTTGCAAACATTCAACCATTACATGGAACACCTTCTTTTGAACAGAATTGGCTTCTGACTCTTTGGCCATATTCGATTCTGTTAAAGAAGTAAATGCTTTGGTAATTTGGTGAGTTATTTCTCCCTCATATACCAAAGTAATTTCGTGAGCCTTCATTGATCTGTAAAAATCGTATACAAATTCAAGAAAACCTTTTACATTACTTTTATCCATAGGTTGTAAAATTAATATTATTAAAATTAATAAAAAATTAAAATTCTATTCCAATTAATAACACATCATCGATCTGTTTGTTTTTCCCAATCCATTTTTTAAAATCGTTTACAAACAAATTTGAATACTGTGGCATAGTTAAGTCTTTATTCTCAACAATGCTTGCTCGAATGCGTTGCGGTGAATATTTTCTTCCCTCAAGACCACCAACCTGATCAGGCAAACCGTCAGAGAAAATAAATATTTTATCACCTTTTATTATATTAATAGTATGATTTATAAAATTCTTTTCAACTTTTTTTCTGTGAGGAATACCTCCAATTGCTTTTCGATTACCTTTATATTCTAAAAGTTCTCCATCTCTCAGTAAATATAATGGACGATGAGCACCGGAGTATTGTAATTCATTTTTCTTAAGATCTATTCTACAAAATGCAATGTCCATTCCATCTCTTGCATCAGCGTCAATTCGGTCTTGCTTTAAGGTTGTTCTTACACCGTAATGTAAATTATCAAGAATCTGACCTGCTGTATAATTAACATCGTGATCCACAATATTGTTAAGTTGGAAATATCCAATAAACGATAACAATGCTCCAGGAACTCCATGTCCTGTACAGTCTACAGCAGAAATATATAAGATATCTTCTTTTTTAAAAAACCAAGGAAAATCACCACTTACAACATCACGTGGGAGATAAAAAATAAAAGATTTTGGCAAATATTCTTGAATAATGGATGTGTTTGGTAATATCGATGATTGAATACGCTGTGCATAGTTAATACTTTCACTAATTTTTTTGTTCTTATCTTTTATTTCAAGCTCAATTTGTTTTGCTTCTGTAATATCATGCCCTACAAAAAGGACTGTTTCCAATTCGTTTTCATTAAACTCCGGAATTGCATTATAATTCATAATTCTTTCACCTAGTTTTGCTGTAGGCATGTTTAATTCCTGAGTTAACTTCTGATTACTTTTTCTAATCTCGCGAATGGAATCCTTAAAAAAGTCAACAAGACTAGTTTCAATATTTAATTCATCAATTCTTCCATTGATTATATCTTTTGACTTAACACCAATATAATCATCAACCATAGGATTAGCATAAAAGAATTGACCCTTTGTATTCATACGAAGTATTAAGTCCGGACTATTTTCTGAAAGAGACTGCATTTTACTCTTCATTCGTTCTTCTTTTTCAGCTCTTTTTCGTTCTGTAATATCTTGAGAATTTAATATTATGCCGCTAATAGCAGGATCATTAAGTAAGTTTCTTCCGGTTGTTTCAATATGAATTTTCTTACCATCCTTTTTGATATAAGTATACTGAATTGCCTTAGGGGCATGTGAATCTTCTAACAATTGCTCGAACATTTCTTTCATAGCAGCTTCTCCTTTAGCGGTTAAGCGGTCCATGTCTTTGCCACTCATCATTTCTTCAGGAGTATAACCAAGAATTTTTGTAACAGATGGGCTTTGATATTTAAGCTTTAATTCGCTATCGTAAATTGAAATTACCTCAGAAGCATTTTCTAATAACGAGTGTAGTCTTTTTTGCGCATTTTCAACTTCTTTAATTTGAGTTTCAAGCTTTTTATTCGAAATTTCAAGTTCTTCTTGCGTAGCTCTCATTTCTTCAGCATTCTGCCGAAGCTGTTCTTCATTTGCTTTCAACTCAACTGTCATTTCCTGCGACTCCTGAAGTAAGTTCTCAGTTTTTTGATTCATTTTCAAGTTATAGAGAGTACGGGCAATAATCTCTCCTAACTGTTTTAGAAATTCTATTGTTAACTCAGAAAACTGACTTTCGATAGAAGCAAACTCAATAATTCCTTGAAGCTTTTCTTCAGTAATTAAAGGAACAATTAGAATACTTGAAGGTTTTTTATCTCCTAATATTCCCGAGGTAATGGTTGCATAATCTTCAGGGATTTCAGTCCTATATACAATATCTTTTTCATATGCACACTGACCAATTAAACCTTGTCCAACCTTAAATTCTTGAGTTACATATCTTTTCCTGTTATATGCATATGTTGCCAGATTAATTAGATTTTTCTCTTCATCATCGAAAATATAAAATGAACCTTGAATTACATTTATATATTTTATTAACTCAACAATAACTTCATATGCTAATTCATCAATATTATTATGCATACGAAGTATTCTCGAAACTAAATCCTTACCTTGTGATATCCAATTTTGTTCTTTTTCTTTTTTACTGCTTGACAAAAGATTATTGCGCATTACAATTAATGATCTTCCTATAATATCATCCTCATCAACTTGATCGTCTTTATCATCATAAATTCCTTCTCCAATTTTTTTAGCAAAGCGGGCATTTTTATTGATATCTTGATCTCGTTGTTCAATAATTTTTTCAAAAGCAGCTTTATCTTTCTCTCTTTTTCTTATAGATAAGTAAATTACGACCCCAATAACTATTGGAGCTAAATCAACAATCCAGTGAACAGGATTATTAATATGAATGCTAGCTATGGTAGATAAAGAAACACTTAAGTTATTAGATAAGATATCTATCATCCAGGAGATAAAGAGAAATAATAATGACACACCAACACCAATAATGATGTCATTATAAGTAATAGTAGTTAATATATTTTTCTCCCTTTTAACAGCCATATGCTTGATAATAATTTAATGCTTTAATAAAGCTTTGCCAATTTGTTCTGACATTCCATCGAATAAATTGTTAAAGTTTTGTTTAAATTCTTTGAAGGAAGCTAATTCAATGATAGCGGTTGTTTTATCTTCAACCACAATTGGTATAATTATTACATGATTTGGGGAACTGCTTCCTAAGCCTGATAATATGGTAACATAGTTTTCAGGTATTTCTTTAAGAATTAAAGTTTGTTTGTTCTTTGCAACTTGACCTGATAATGTTTCGCCTAATTTAAAACTTTCAGGTTCTTCATCACCAAAATATGCATATTTCCCTGTTATATTATAAGTGTTAGATTTTTTATCTTTTAAGAACAAAAGTCCTTGTACAATATCAAATTCTTTTGCAATATTCGACAATAATTTTTCTGAGAATTTTGTTAAATCGAG
>JBHOSR010000063.1:0-14185 GCA_042584405.1 Bacteroidota bacterium | reverse complement strand
CCGCTTCTGCTTGTTGTTGAGCTAAAAATTGTGCCTTCCTTTCAGCTTCTAGCCTGGCTGCTGCTTCTACTGCTTTTTTCCTTGCTTCAGCAGCAGCTTTTTCCTCTTCAAGTTTTAATTGCCGAGCAGCTTCCGCAGCGGCTTTTTGAGCCGCTATTTCTTGTTGTTTTATTGCTAATTCTTCTTGTCGTATTTCTTCCTTATGGTCAATATGTGCTTGTACTAAGGCTTTTTCAGCAAGTTCAACTTTCTTTCTAACTTCTGAAGAATAATTTACATCGTAATCAAAATCACCCATTTGAGGATAAAACTTAATAAGTCCAACAGGTTGAGTGAACACCATAGTATTTACATCGTCATATTGGTTAAATAGTTCAACAGCAAAATATATTGGAGTAAAGGTTTTATCCAAGAAATCTTCAGGTACCTTAGTAATAATGTTAATTTTTTTAGTTACATACCCATCTGCAGTAAATTCGAATATATAATCTTTTCCTATATCAAGTTGTATTTTAAATGATCCGGATCTGCCTGTTTCAACCGACCGTACAAATGTACCGCTTTCATAAAGACTAACTTTAGTGTCTTTTATACTTGCATCTCCATCTTTTAATGATAACTGGCCTTTAACCTCTAAAGTACTTTGAGCAAAATTAGTTTTTGATAATAGCGTAAAAACAACAATTATTAAAAATACTAGACCATTTTTTATTATCAATCTTTTACTCATCATTCGAAATTTAAGCATTATAAATAGGAACCGTAAAAGTAAATTTAGTTCTGTGCCCTTCCTTACTTTTTACATTTATCGTGCCACCATTTTTTTCAATAAATTCTCTCGAAATTATTAGTCCGAGACCAGTACCTGATTCTTCAGCAGTTCCTTGAGTAGAAATATTCGAATCGATTTGAAAAATCTTTTCTACATTTTCTTTAGAAATACCAACTCCGGTATCTGCTACGCTTATTTCAATTACATCATCAACAAGTTTGGTTTCAACCGCAATTTCATCTCCCTGTCTAGTAAATTTTACTGAATTTGAAATTAGATTTCGAATTACAGTAGAGATCATATGCTTATCAATTAATGCATAGAGTCCACCATTTATTTTTGAATTAATTTGAACTCCTTTTTCAAAAGCTTTCTCTTTATATAAAAATATGTTTTCTGCTACTAATTCTTTTATATCTACCTTCTCGAGCTTTACCTCTAACTTTCCTGTTTGCGATTTTGCCCATTGTAAAAGATCTTCTAAAAGATTATAAGTATTACTCGAAAATTTATGAATTTGAGTAATGAATTCTTTTATTTTGTTTGAATCATAAGTATCATATCTTTCAATTAATAATTCAGCCAATCCAATCACAGAATTAAAAGGATTTTTTAGATCATGAGCAATAATGGTAAAAAATTTATCTTTAGTGGCATTTAATTCTTCTAATTCTCTTTTCTGTTTATCTAACTCATCTCTTTGTTGTTTAATTTTGATGCTATTCTGAGTTAATCTTTCTTCAAGTATATTATTATTTCTAAGTCGTTTTATCAAAGCTTTTAAAACTGCCTTAGATACTTCTACGTTTGATTCTATAATTTTATGAAAATCTTCTTGATCTAACCGTAATAAATGAGTTTCTTCAATTGCTGTAACAGTGGCCGAACGCACCGATGAATCTATTAGCGAATATTCACCAAAAAAATCACTTTCTCCAAACTGTGTAAAAACATGCTCTCCATCATGGACCTTGACACTTCCTTTAACAATAATATACATAGCATTAAGCTGATCTCCTTTATGGAAAACAGCTTCATTAGTTTGAACAAATACATCGATTAAAGAACTAGCTAAACGTTGAAGAATTTTTTCATTAGATTCAGAAAAAATAATTACATCACTTAATATTCGAATTCGATCTTCTATTTTACTTACGGAATCGATACTATTTAAATTAATTCTCATTATTTTTTAAATGACTTAGGCTTTCTAATGTTTTAGTACGTCTATAATCTAGCATAGTTACATTCAGAAAATCATAAAACAAATATAATAATTAATAAACAGAATTCTTGGAAATATATTTTAAATTGAATTAAAAAATCCAGTGATAAATCACTGGATTCCTTTTTAATTATTGTTTATTGACACCCAATTTTTTTGTAAAGTTTTAGATTCATAGTAATCAAATAAGTCATACGTTGGCCAATTATCAATAGTGGCTAATCCCCTAATCATCGTTTTATTAATTTGAACCGGAAATCGAGCTCCATACTTGGGTGTTGTATTAATAACAAGAACCCAACTTAATCCATTTTGTTCTCTTTTTAATAATGCAGAAGTTCCTGATAATGTTCCAGTTCTCCACCAAAAACCATTACTATCAGTACCTGTCCATCCAAATGGTCTAATTTTTCTGCTCGATTTTGTCATTTCATTTATTGACTCATTAGATAGAATATCTTCTCTTAAATTAAATCCATCTATAGCAACTAATAATTTCATTAACTCGGTTGGAGTCGCAACCCAACCTCCGGCAGCGCCAAGTGATTCAATTGAATTTCCTCCATAGTATTTTGGAACTCTTTCTCCAGTTCCAAAACTTGATAACACTTCACGTTCTCCTTTTAAACCATAATATTTTACTTCATTTTCGAATCGCTCTTCAGGTAACGATTTCCCAAGATGCATATCATAAATACCTAAAGGATTTAAGATTTCCGATATTACATAATTTTCATATGTATTATTTGTAATCTTTTCAATTATTGGTCCTAAAAGTGCATAACCAAAATTTGAATAGATAGATTTTTTTCCTGGAGTATAATCTAATTTTCGGTTCTGAAGAACATATTGAATAATGGTTTCTGTTTTAAGGGGAAGTTCAGTTTTCATTTCCCTACCAATAGCAAGATTCATAAACATCGGATCGCCTTTTTTATTGGTCCATCCAGTTGTATGATTTAAAAGATTTTTCACAGTAATATTTAAAACTCTTTTATCTTTTATTTCCAGATACTTTTCATCGTTTAAAATACCATTTGGTCCAAATATAGTATCGTTTAAGCTAAGCATACCATCATCAACAAGTTTCATTACAGCAACAGCAGTAATTAATTTAGAAACGCTTGCAATTCGAAATAAATGTTTTGGTTCAACCTCAATTTTACTTTCACTATCAGCATAACCAAAACCCTTTGAATATATTAGCCTCTCATCTTTTACAATAGCAACTGATGCACCAACAATATTCCATTTTTTCATGAAATCATTAATTTGCTTATCAAGCCCCTGCACTGATTCATATGCAGATAAATTATTAGATAATCGTAATGATATAGGCATTCTTTCCTCAGAAGGGAAAACTTTTTCGGCTGATGATTTATCAGAAAAACTGATTGCAATCTCACCAAAAAAGATTAAAATAAATATAATTGATATTCTTAATGTTTGTATAATCTTCATAAATAATGTATTCGTTCCTACTAAAATCAATATCCAGAAAGTAAATTTCTGGATATCTGCACCTTATTATTTATTTAATAAGTAAAACGGGTGCAAATCTAACTAAATATTTCTAACAACAAATAAATCGAGTACAAGTTTTGATAAATGATAATATTTTGATGATGAGTTTATTAACATTTTCGTGGAAAATTATCAGGAAAGTATAAAAAAACCACTACTTTGATTAAGGTAGTGGTTGTTGAAAACTTTTATTAATATTTTAGAAGAAATATCCCAACGAAGCAACAAACTGACTATTTCGAGAATCAAAATCAAATGTTTCATTACCAATATTAACTCCATCGGCTAATTTACTTAGGTTTCCTTCATATTTTACATCGATTGTTAGCTTTTTTCCTATATCTAAACCAAATCCAACCTGGTAACCCCACGTTGCACCATTAAACTCTTCTTCATAATCCATATTCATAAAACCGTCTAAAGAAGGATCACTGCTTAGTATTATTGTTCCAATAGGACCAGCTTGAAGACGTAAAGGCCCCATCTTATAACCTACCATAATAGGAAAATCAATTTGTCTGTACTTTTGGTCTCTAACTTCAGACAGAACAACGCTTCCGCTTGAAAGTGAGGTAACTTCAACTTCACCACTTGTAGATGTAAAAAGCAATTCAGGTTGTACATATAGCTTCATGATTGTTATTCGAGCCATTATACCGCCTTGAAATCCAATTTTTGCATTTTGACCTTTAACCTTAATTTCGTCAAAAGTTGTTGCATTTGGATCGCTGGATACATCAATTAAATCGTCAACCTTAATACTGGTTGATGTTATACCAGCTTTTAATCCAATTTTAAAAAAATCTTTTTGCGCATTCGATACCATTGTAATAGTTACAATTAATAATGCTATTAAAAATAATCGTTTCATAATATCAATTTTTAAGTTTGTTTTCAATATTTTCAAAAACCATTCCAAATCATGTATTGTTCATTTGTAAATATAAATAATAACTAAAAAACACATAAAAGAAGGGCAAGAAAATTTCTTCACTTGCCCTAAATATGTTTTTCTGTAGATTTTAATGAACGTGTCCGTGGTCAATTTCTTCTTTTGAGGCTTCACGAACTTCCATAATTTGACCTGCAAAATGTAAATCGTCACCTGCTAATGGGTGATTAAAATCCATTTTAACATTTTCTTCACCAACTTCCATAATTACACCATTAAATTTATGGCCTTCATTATTTTGCATTGGAATAACATTACCTTCTGCTAATAATCCTTCTTCAATTTTACCATCTACTTCGAAAATATTTATTGGTAAATCCATAACTGCTTCTTCACTTGCCTTACCGTAGGCATCATCACATTTTAAAGTAAATTCGAATTTATCGCCTGACTTTAATCCGTCTAAATGTTCCTCAAATTTTGGAAGCATTAAACCAGCACCACATAAAAAAACGAAAGGTTTATCTTCTTTTACAGTTTCTACAATATCTCCCTCTTTATTATCAACTCGTAATTGATAAACTAATGTAACTACTTTGTTGTTTGAAATCGTCATAAAATTTAATTTTGAATTAATAATTTGCTGCAAAGAAAACTTTTAATTATTACAATTACAAATAATTAATATTTTAATGATGTTTAATAATATATGTTTAAAAAGCACTAACATCAATACATTTTTGTAATTTTAAAAAACTTATTGTATCAATTAATAAAAATTGCTGAGTGGAGAAAAAAAATAGTAAACTAATTATTTATTATTTCTCAGGAACTGGAAATGCACGACATGTTGCACATTGGATTGATAATGTAGCAAAGACTAAGGATCTCGAAACGGAAATACTTGATATTAGCAAATTAAAAAGCAGAAAAGAAATCAATTTTCCCAAAAATGCTCTAATTGGTTTTGCTTGTCCAACACATGGCTTTAATTTTCCTCCTATAATGTTTCATTTCCTGCTTAAATTCCCAAGGGCAAAGAATAATAAATGCTTTATAATTAATACAAGAGCAGGAATGAAAGGAGGTCGATTGTTTTTACCTGGAATAAGCGGGATGGCACAATATTTTTCAGCTTTTGTTTTATTGTTAAAAGGATTCAAGATTATTGGAATGCATCCCATTGATTTACCTTCAAATTGGATATCGTTTCATCCAGGTATTAAATCAAAAGTTGTTGAATCTATTTATCAAAAACGAAAAATAGAAACAGAAAGGCTTGCATTAAAACTTTTAAATAACAAAAAAAGTTTTAAAGGTTTAAGAGCCATTGTTGTTGATATATTAATTACCCCTATTGCGTTTTTATATTATATAATTGGCAGATTTATTTTATCAAAATCGTTTTATGCTTCAAAAGATTGTACAAAATGTAACTTATGTATTCAAAAATGTCCAATTAAAGCAATAAAGACAATAGATAAGCGTCCGTTCTGGACCTATAAATGTGAAAGTTGTATGCAATGCATGAATATTTGCCCCGAACGTTCAATTGAAACAGCACATGGTTTTGTATTTGCCATTTATTATTTTATTACATCTTTTCTTATTATTAAAATATATAAGTTATTACAAATTAGAACTCTTTTAAACAATAACTTTCCTGAATGGTTAGGAGAGAAAATTGAATTTATTGTAGATTCATTTCTTATTGTCATTTTGTTTTTTGCTTTTTATAGAATTTTCCATTTTTTACTCCGTTTTCGAATATTCGAGCGATTGATAGTCTATACATCATTAACCAAATGGAAATTCTGGAGGAGATATAAAATTGTGAAGAGATATTAGATTTGAATATCAAGTTTAAGAATAAAAAAACAGTAGGCCTATAAGCCGGGTTCTGTATCCGCAAGCGGATTTCCATCATTTATCTTAGCAACCTACCCCCCGACATCGAACGAGCAATTCTTAATTGCCGGTATACGTGGTCTTGCAACCCAAAAGACAGACAGCATTTGATATCGCTACCAAAACTGGTGAGCTCTTACCTCACCTTCTCACCATCGCCCGAAAGCAGTTATTTTCTTCTCTGTTACTATACCCTCACGGATATCTCTCATTTCGAGAGTTTGGCGCTCTATGTTGCCCGGACTTTCCTTCCCGTCTTAGACGGGACGATGGAACGGCCTACTGCAGTGCAAAGTTAATTATTTAATCATTACCATGGTTGCCCCATAACCATATTCCTTAAATGAAGCATCTTGATATCGAAGTTTTGGATATTTTCTGTCGAGGGTTTTCAAGATTTCGTGTTTTAAACGACCATTACCGACTCCATGAATAAAAACCATTTTGCGAGTACCTGCAATAATTCCACCATCAAGAGTAGTTGTAAATCGACTCATCTGAATATCAAGAATCTCACTATTCGATAGGTTTGTATGATTATCTACTAACTCTTCAATATGTAGATCAACTTCTTCTATATCATGTTTTTCTCCAACTTTACTGCTATTGAAAACCTTTTTCGGTTCACTTCGCTCTTTTTCCTTTTTTGCTTTTTCGATATCGGAATCAGAAATATGATCAGCTAAATTAATTTCTTCAGTTGTTAGTTCATAAATAAAAGCATTCTGATGAAAGAAATCATTTTCAGCAAACGTATTTTGCTTAAAGAACCTTGCTGGTTTAACATTCCATGTTTTATTAATAGGATTAAGCAAATAGTAATTCCCTTTTCTAAAGAAAATCAACTGAAAATTTATTTCTTCAAAATCATTTAATTCATCTCCTTTAATAATTCCCAAATTAACTTTCGTATTGTCCTCAAGACTTCCATACGCAAAAAGAGACTGAAACTCATTTTCCTTTTTTGATATTGTATAGAGAATCCTAAAATTACTATCATTAATTAAAAATGCATCCAGGTTAGAATTTGTTATATCTTTCTCATTAGCAGAAACTAATGCAAAAAAGACATTAGCTTTTTGATCTGTATTTAAACCATCTTCTTCTAAATCATCAACCTCAGTTACAATATTTTCATTTTGAGCCGCTGAATTGGTTGAGTTTATTTCAATCGCTGAATTATCATTAAAAACATATTCCCCTTCAATTTTTAAGAGTTCACTCATGAGTACAGGGATTTCAAATCCATCTTCATTTAAAACAATGGCAATATTTTTATCCTGAAATCGAACGATTTCACCTTGACCTACATCATTTAAAAACTTTACCCGATCACCTTTTCTAAAATTCATTTTTTATAAGTTTATGAGTACTTAGAGTGCCTAAAACATTTCAAATTTCATTAATCTATTCACTCGAAACTTTAGCTCAATTTAAGTACTAGTTTAATCCCAACAAAATTAGTTATTTTTGCACACGCAAATGATAAATGATGATTATAAAACCTGAAAATATTAGAATTAATGAATATACTTACGTTTTACCAGATAAACGTATTGCTAAGTATCCCTTAGATAAACGAGATCAGTCACAACTATTAGTTTATAAACAAGGAAAAGTTGATAAAAATAGTTTTGAAAATATTGATAAGTATATTGATTCTAATACCACTTGTGTTTTTAATAATACAAAAGTAATACTGGCTCGACTGAAATTTTATAAAAAAACAGGAGCACAAATAGAAATATTTTGCCTTGAACCCATTGAACCTACCGATTACGTGTTGGCATTTCAACAAACTGAAAAGATAACATGGAAATGTATTGTAGGAAATTTAAAAAAATGGAAAGATCAGGAATTAAAAAAAACAATATCAATTAAAAAAACAGAAATAGAATTAACTGCATCGAAAAGATCGGTAAATGGAAATGCTCAAATTATAGAATTTTCGTGGAATAATGATAACTATACTTTTAGTGAAATACTTGAAAATATTGGAAGTACGCCTATCCCACCGTATTTAAATCGCGAATCAGAAAACATAGATAAAGACAGATATCAGACTATTTATTCGAAGCTTAAAGGCTCAGTTGCTGCACCTACAGCGGGATTGCATTTTACAGAAAAGGTATTCAATAAGCTAGAAAAAAAACAAATCAAAATAGAAGAAGTTACATTACATGTTGGGGCTGGAACATTTAAACCTGTAAAATCGGAAACAATCAATGAACATGAAATGCACACTGAGCATTTTATGGTTAGAAAAACAACAATTGAGAATCTATTAAAATCGGAAAAGACTGTTGCTATTGGCACTACATCGGTTCGAACCATTGAAAGTATTTATTGGTTAGGTGTTAAAATTTTAAAAAACAACAATTTAGACACTCATATATCGCAATGGGAAGCGTATAAGTTACCAACCAAAAGCAAAAAAGAGGCATTAGAGGCTTTGCTAAATTATATGGAAGAAAATGAATTAGAAGAGTTACATGCTTCAACGCAAATTATGATATTCCCGGGTTATTCGTTTAAAATGCTCGATGCGCTTGTGACCAATTTTCATCAACCTAAAAGTACTTTGTTATTATTAATTGCAGCTTTTATTGGAGACGATTGGAAAAAAGTTTATGATTTTGCTTTAGGAAATAATTTCAGGTTTTTAAGCTATGGTGATAGTTCTATATTAATTCCTAAGCATTGATGATTGTTCTTGTTAAATCTAAGTTTCTTTCGAATAACTATCAGAATAATCAATTTCCAAATTAAAATCAAGTGACCTCAATAGTGTAATGAGATAATTCATCCTTTTAAGTTACTTTTGTATAGCATTATGATGAGTTCAAATAAGCCTCTATATAGTTTGAATGATTGGTTACCTACTACCAAAAAGGAAGTTATTGCCAAAGGTTGGAATGAACTGGATGTAATCCTTTTTAGTGGTGATGCATATGTTGATCATCCTTCATTCGGGCCAGCAGTAATTGGGAGAGTTTTAGAATCGTTTGGATTAAAAGTTGCAATTGTACCACAACCCAATTGGCAAGACGATTTGCGCGATTTTAAAAAGCTTGGAAAACCTCGATTGTTCTTCGCAGTTACCTCTGGATGCATGGATTCCATGGTTAATCATTATACTGCCAATAAGCGATTAAGATCAAATGATGCATATACTCCAGGAGGAAAAGCGGGTTTCCGACCCGATTATGCTACAATTACATATTCTAATATTTTAAAAAGAATATTTCCTGAAGTTCCTGTTGTTATTGGTGGTGTTGAAGCATCATTGCGACGTTTAACTCATTACGATTACTGGTCGGATAAATTGAAACCCGGAATTCTTCAAGAAAGTAAGGCTGATTTATTAGTTTACGGAATGGGCGAAAAGCCACTAAGTGTACTGGTTAAATTATTAGAAAAAGGAATTCCTTTTTATACAATTCATAATATTCCACAAACAGCTTTTATCAAAAATCAGTCATTATTAAATAAATTAAATGATTGGGAAGACATTGAATTGTTTAGCCATGAAGATTGTGTAAATGACAAGATTAAATATGTAAAGAATTTTAAAATAATTGAGGAAGAATCGAATAGATACAAGAGTATAAAAAGGCTAATTCAGAAAACAGGTAAAAGTGCGATTGTTATAAATCCACCATTTGAGCCGATTTCAGAACATGAAATTGATGCAGTATATAATTTACCTTTTACAAGATTACCACATCCCAAATATGCTAAAAAGGAAGCTATTCCGGCATATGAAATGATCCGTCATTCAATAACATTACATCGAGGATGTTTTGGGGCTTGCTCTTTTTGCACCATATCTGCGCATCAAGGGAAATTTATTAGCAGTAGATCCGAAAAATCAATCTTAAAAGAAGCAGATAAGGTAACTCAAATGCACGATTTTAAAGGATATATTTCTGATTTAGGAGGCCCTTCGGCGAACATGTACCGTATGCAAGGAATTGATCTTGAGCAATGTAAAAAGTGCAAAAGAGCATCTTGTTTGCATCCAACCATATGTAAAAATCTAGATACAAATCCAAAACCACTAACTGAAATTTATAAAAAAGTTAAGGGAAATAAAAATGTAAAAAAAGCTTTTGTAGGAAGTGGTATTCGTTATGATTTATTTATGCATAAGCTCAATGATCCTGATTATAATGAATATGCCGACGAATTAATAAAAAATCATATTTCAGGCAGATTAAAAGTAGCACCAGAACATACTTCCGACGATGTACTTAACATTATGCGTAAACCTGGTTTTGCAAACTTTCGTGAATTCGCAAAATTATTCGACAGGATTAATAAAAAGCATAACCTTAATCAACAATTAATTCCTTATTTTATTTCAAGTCATCCGGGTTGTAAAAATATTCATATGGCAGAACTTGCCATTGAAACCAAAATGATGGATTTTAAATTGGAACAAGTACAAGACTTTACTCCTACGCCGATGACATTAGCAACTGTAATGTATTATTCGGGAATTAATCCATATACCATGGAAAAAGTTCCAGTTACTCGTGAAAAAAATGAAAAATTAGCCCAACGAAAATTCTTTTTTTGGTATAAAAATGAATTTAGAAATGAGATAATATCTGAGTTACGCAAGTCAAATAGAGAAGATTTAATTGATCAGCTTTTTGGAAAGGTTCTTAAGAAGAAACATCCTAAAAAGCAAAAACGAAGAAAATAGGTCACTTACAAAGACTATTATCCGAAACTAATTTTAATAATCTTCGCAAGTTACTTATAGCTACAATATTAGGAACTAAATAAAATTTGATTGACTAAAAATAACTGCTACCATCCCAGCAATGCGTGCAGAGTTTCTCTTTTGGGAGACCAATATCTTCCACCAAATCATCCAGCTTTTGAAATTTTAAAGTAGTTAAATTTAAATCCTTTCTGATTTGTTCTACCATTGCAGCATATTTTCCATTACTATTATCTGAATACTCTTTCATATCCACATTTTCTTTTCCTTCAATTTTTCTTACTGCTTTATGTGTAGCCAAATCCATATTAGATCTTGAACGGCTAAAATTTAAAAACTCACATGGATATGTTAAGGGCGGACAAGCAATACGCATATGAACTTCTTCTATTCCTGCTTCGTGCAAATCTCGCACATTATCTTTTAATTGTGTTCCTCGCACAATTGAATCGTCTAAAAATATACCCTTTTTCCCTTTTGTTAAAGCTTTGTTTGGAATTAACTTCATTTTTGCTACCAAATCGCGCATGTTCTGGCTTTGTGGCATAAAACTGCGTGGCCATGTTGGTGTATATTTTGAATAGGGACGCTTTAATGGTATTCTCTGTTCGTTACTATATCCCATAGCATGCCCTACACCAGAGTCAGGAATTCCAGCTACAAAATCGACTTTAAGTTCGTCTCTATTTGCTAAAGATGCACCACAACGATATCTTACTTCATCAACATTTATGTTTTCATAAAAAGAAGGTGGATAACCATAATAAACCCATAAGAATGAGCATACTTGCATTTTTTCATTTGGCTTTTTTAATTGTGTATATCCATCTGATTTTATTTCAACTATTTCGCCTGGTCCTATAAACTTTTCAACTTCAAATCCTAAATTTGGAAATGCACATGTTTCAAAAGTTACAGCACGAGCTCCATCCTTTTTTCCTATTATTATTGGTGTTCTTCCCAGTTTATCTCTTGCCGCAATAATGCTGTTCTCTGTCAAAACTAGTATTGAACATGATCCCTTTACTAAATCATATACATTTTGAATACCCGAAATAAAATCTTTACTTTCCGCTATTAACATGGCAACTAACTCAGTTGCATTTACAGCTCCTTGACTATTCTCTGAAAAAGTTCGATTTTGTTTCATGTATCGCTCTTCCAAATCATCAATATTTACAATTTTGCTTACCGTTGCAACTGCAAATTTCCCAAGATGAGATGTAACAACGATTGGTTGTGCTTCAGTGTCACTTATTACTCCTATTCCAAGATTTCCTGAAAATTTTGATAAACTGTCTTCAAACTTATTCCTGAAATAACCATCCTCTAAACTATGAATAGATCGTTGAAATCCTATTTCGGGAGTAAAAAAGGCCATTCCTGCTCTTTTTGTTCCTAAATGTGAATGATAATCTGTGCCATAAAAAACATCTGTAACGCAGTCATTATTTGAAATACTACCGAAAAAGCCACTCATAATTTTATATGTTTTTAAAGTTAAAATTGTGAAAGGCTAAAAATATCAGTTTTATTCTATAGCAGAAAATTAAGTTAATAAAAGGGAGTTGATTGTTGATATTTTCTTTTAAACTTAATTAAACTACATACAAACAGGAAATTATTCTATTTAACGCTGGCTGAGTTTTTCTTTAATCAATTCTATAAATTTTAATATATCTTCTTCCTGTGTATCGAATGAACACATCCACCGCACTTCATTTCTTAATTCGTCCCAGTCGTAAAAGAAATACTCCTTTTTAAGTTCAGGTATGATTTCTTTCGGAACAATAGCAAACACTCCATTTGCTTCAACTTTTTGTGTTATTTGAATTTGAGGTATTTCTCTAATTTTTGAAGCTAAAAGTTTAGCCATATCATTAGAATGTTTGGCATTTTTATACCAAAAATTGTCAATAAGATACCTTTCAAATTGAGCAGATATAAATCGCATCTTTGATGCTAATTGCATTCCTTGTTTACGAACATATTTAAAATCCTCGCCAAGTTCCTTATTTAGAAATAGAATAGCTTCACCATACATCATTCCATTCTTGGTTCCACCAAACGAAAGTATATCAACTCCTAAATCTTTTGTAAATTCTTTAAACTCTTTATTTAAAGTTACTGCCGCATTCGCAATTCGTGCACCATCCATGTGTACATACATTCTATTCTTATGTGCATAATCTACTAATGTCTTAATTTCGTCTATGCTATATACTGTTCCTAGTTCTGTAGCTTGAGTAATTGAAATTACTTTTGGTTGTGAATGATGCTCAAAACCAATACCTTTTATATGTTTTTGAATCAAATCAATCGTTAATTTTCCATCTGGAGTTTCAACAGTAAGTAATTTAAAACCGTTAAATTTTTCAGGAGCTCCACATTCATCTTCATTTATATGTGCTGTTTCAGCACAAATAATAGAATTCCATGATCGTGTTGCTGCATTTAATCCTAATACGTTAGCTGCAGTACCTATGAATACAAAGTATATATCAATATCATTTCCAAAGTATTCGCATAATTTAGCCTTAGCTCGTTCGGTATAAATATCATCGCCATAAGCTACAGTGTGACCTTCGTTTGCTTCAATGATAGCTTTAAAAATTTCAGGATGTACTCCAGAGTTATTATCACTGGCGAATCCGCGTTTATTTGTCATATTCCTTATGTAAAAAGACCTAACAGGTTTTAAATACCTGTTAGGTTCATGTTAGTTAAAATTTTTCATCATATTTAGTCCATAGGAAATCACCTAGTTCCCAAGCCTTATCAACAACTTTACTTCCCCAGTCGTTTGTATATTTAGTTAAATCCTCAATAGATTCTGACACTTTTCCTTCGTTATGTAGTTTTAATATTTTCTCCTCAAAGGCTTTTTGATTTTCAAATAATTCTTTTTGCATGGGATTCCAAACTGCATCAACGTCATGTCGCATATCACCCCAGCGCTGTGCAGTTAATGTTCCTAATCGGTTAAATGCCCACCAGGCGGATTCTCTTGTATATCCATTCATGCCTTATGATCAATTAGAAATTTCAAATGTAAGTGGTGGCTGGTATCATGTAAATGAAGAATCAGGACATATTGCCTTCTTGGGAGAACGTACCATTGCACGTTGGTAT
>JBHOSR010000062.1:0-14249 GCA_042584405.1 Bacteroidota bacterium | reverse complement strand
ATGATTACAAAAATATTTTTAAATACCTTTCTGTAGATATAAAAGGATTTGGGGACTCTGGAAATTGTAATATAAATATAAATTGTGATAATGATGATTTATGGCAACTATTAAAGCATTCAGTCTGCAAAATAACATATAACGGTTGGCTATGTTCTGGAGCTCTAATTAACAATACAAAACAGGATGGCTATCCATATTTACTAACTGCAAATCATTGTATAAATAGTCCATATGATGCATCTTCAGCTGTATTTTATTTTAATTATGAAAGTCTTGATTGTACAAATACTGATGGAAGAAAAGACCAAACGATTTCAAGTTCAACTATTGTTGCTACCCCACCCCAAAAAACGTTAGATTTTAGCTTGTTGGAATTAAGTACTAATCCACCACCAGAATATCATCCTTATTTTGCAGGATGGAATAGAGATGTTCTGGATCCACAGGAAGTTACTTCAATTCATCATCCAAGAGGAGATATTAAAAAAATAACAAAATCTTATGATGGAGCCACTACTGGTGATTATGGAGAAGGATATAACGAATATGCACATTGGTGGATTGATGAATGGGATGAAGGTACTACCGAGGGAGGATCATCAGGTTCACCACTATTTGATAAAGATGGAAGAATAATTGGAGACTTAACGGGAGGTGATGCAAGTTGTAGTTATAACTATAACGATTATTATCAACAATTTTATCATTCATGGAAAGATTTTTCTGATTCAACCGACCAATTAAAACCCTGGCTTGATCCAAATAATTCAGAAACTGTTTCATTATTGGGATATTTACCATACGATTCAATGCCTTCAAATTTAAAAGCTTCATTCAATGATACGGTTGTAAACTTAAATTGGAATCACGTTATTGATACAGCCAGTATTAAGTTTTATTACATCTATAGAAATTCAGTAAAAATAGATTCAATTAAATATGCTAATTATCAAGATACAGTAGCATATAAAAATACCTTATATGAATATTTTATTACGGCAAAATACTTAATTCCGGGAGAATTTGAATCATTACCATCTAATTCAATTTTTATGAGAAGCATGAATTCTCTTTTGTTACCTTTTGCTGAAACCTTTGAGGATGGATATATACCTGATTATTGGTATGAAGAAAGATCGAATGATACTGTTGGATGGGAATATAAATCGGGAGGATATAGTGTAGTGTTGGATACAGCTTTTGAAGGAAGCTTGAATGCCTATTATTATAATGAAAATAGTGAAACATCTAAACTTGTTTTACCAAAATTTGATTTATCATCGTATACAAACGTGAAACTATCGTTTTACATGCATATGCAAGCTATTAGTAATAATGTGCATAATTTAAAAGTACTTTATAAAAATACTGACTCCTTAGACTGGACGGTTTTGAGATCTTATGATACAAGTATCGATATATGGGAAAAAAAGGAGGTTCCTCTTCCTGATCTTACTAAAAGTTATCAAATAGCAATTGAAGGAATTGGATTGGGAGGATTTGGTATTTGTATTGATAGTTTAGCAATTATTGAGGATGGAAAGTTTATTGATCCTGATTTCAACGTAAACGTAGATACAATATGCGTATATGATAGTATTGAGTTTTCGACAACAGTAAGTATTACAAATGATATATTCTGGAATTTTGGAAATACTGCTATACCTCAAATAGCAAGTGGTGTAGGTCCGCATTGGGTTAAATATGATTCCCCTGGAATAAAACCAGTTCAACTTATTGTAAATGACACTTATATTAAAAACGATTATGATGTTGCTGTTGTATATAACATGCCAGGCGTTCCAAGCCTTACGAATATTGGAAATGAATTGATTTCCAGTTCAGAGGTTGGTAATCAATGGTACTTTAATGGAATCCCAATTGAAGGTGCAACTAAAAACACATTTATAATTGAAGAAGATGGTAATTATTATGTTGAGGTAACAAATAGTTTCAAATGCACATCTGTGTCAGAAAGTAAGTACATGGTTGTAAGCGACATAGAGACAGAAGAAAAAATTAAAGATATACAAAATGAGATAATAGTATACCCAAATCCAAATAACGGAAACTTTACTTTAGAGATAGGGTCAACTTTGGTTGAAGATCAATTAAAATATAAAATAATTGATATTACTGGGAAGGTTATACAATATGATGTGATAGAAAAAGGAAAAGAAATTCAACAAATAGAAATATTAAATTCAATAGAAGGAATATATATTATTCAGATAATCACTAATAATAACTTTTATACTACAAAGATCATAATTAAAAAATAGAGCTAAATTATAGCTCTATTTTTTAATGTAGTATAAAGTTTATTTAACTGCGTCAATTGCTGTTTTTAAAGCTTGTTCAAGTAATGCACCATCAGGTTTAGGAATGAAGTTATTTTGCATCATAACATCAATTGCATCTCTTGTCTTTTTAATATCTTCCATGGTACGATTAAATACTTCATCCCATGTTAAATTAATACGAGCAACTCCATTTTTAATTGCTTCCATGGCCACATCAGCAGCTTCATAAGCAAACATTTCAGTCTCATCCATTTTTGGCATAATATAGTCAGGGCTTAATCCTTTCTTTTCTGCATAATTGGCCATAGAATAAGCAGCTGTAATGGCCATTTCATCAGTAATCTTTCTTGCTCTCACTAAAAGTGCACCTTTTAAAATTCCTGGGAATCCTAAAGAATTATTTACCTGGTTAGGGAAATCACCACGTCCTGTAGCAACAATATATGCACCCGCTTCTTTTGCAGCATATGGATAAATTTCTGGAACTGGATTTGCACAAGCAAAAACAATTGGTTTAGTACCCATGTTTTTTATCCATTCCGGTTTTACTACATCAGGTCCTGGTTTACTAAGTGCTATTAAAACATCAGCATCCTTGCATGCTTCCAAAACATCATTAATTTTATCTGGATTTGTATTTTCGCAAAGCTCCCACTTACGATAAAAACGCTTATCAGCTTTTATATCTTCCCTATCCTTGTGCAACCCACCTCTTGAATCAAATAGGATCATTTTTTTAGGATTTGCACCAGCTTGTAGAATCAATCGTGCAATTGTTGTATTAGATGCTCCTGCACCATATAATACAATTTTTATTTTATCTAAATCTTTTTTAACTATACGTAAAGCATTAATAAGACCAGCAACAGTAACAGAACCAGTTCCCTGTGCATCATCATGCCATACTGGGATGTCACATTCTTCGCGCAAGGTATCCAGGACTTTATAACAATTCGGTTGTGAGATATCTTCAAGATTAATTGCTCCGAAACTTGGTTGAGCCATTTTTACAAAATCAATAATTTTATCTGGATCATGTTCTCCTTTTTCGTTGTAACTGTCAACGCATAAAGCGACAGCATCAACACCAGCCAGGTATTTCATTAGGTAGGCTTTTCCTTCCATTACTCCTAATCCTCCAGGAGGAGTGCAATCACCATCTCCTAAAACACGTGTAGAGTCAGATACAACAGCAACCATATTACCTCGATTTGAAAGATCAAATGAAGTATCATTGTTGTCGCGAATTGTAGTAGATATTTTAGAAACACCAGGTGTATAATAAACATTAAACCAGTTAAAACCGTAAACTCCAGCTTTTGGTATTGTTTGCATTTTACCACCGTAAAATTTATGACTTAATAAAGCCAATTCCTTTAAAAATACTGTTTTTGCTTTAGCTATTTGTTCCTGCGTAAAATTATCAGGGAATAAAGCATCCAGATTTTTAAGGGACAAATCAATTTGTGACATAGAAACCTCCGTATTTTATTTTTAGTTATATAATTTAAGTGCAATTCAGTTACCTAACAAAATTACAAAATAATTGACCGTAATAACAGAGGTAAAGGGTTCATAAATGCCTGATTATTATGTTTAAGAACATTAAAAGAAAAAGGGTGATTTAAAAATCACCCTTATATAATGTTTCAACAACAAATTATTATTCTGGTTCCTTATCAGATATTTCATAATGTTCAAGCGGATCATGGCTTATCTCTTTATATTCTGTTCGGTTCTTAAATATATCGCAAGCAAGATAAATTGCATTTCTGAACGATATTTCTGAAGCCTGACCTAGACCTACAATTTCGTATGCTGTTCCATGACCCGGAGATGTTCTTATAAAATCTAATCCAGCTGTATAATTCACTCCCGAATTAAACGCTAATGCTTTAAAAGGGGTTAATCCCTGATCGTGATACATGGCCAAAATAGCATCAAATTTTTTAAAATTATCGCTACCAAAAAAACCATCAGCAGGATATGGTCCTAAAGCTAAGATTCCTTCTTCCTTCGCTTTATTTATTGCAGGGATAACAACATCAATTTCTTCTGTACCCAACAACCCACTATCACCAGCATGCGGATTTAAACCAAGTACTGCAATTTTTGGTTTTCTAATGCGAAAATCTTGAATTAGCGATTTATTCATTATTCTTAGCTTAGTCAATATAGCTTCTTCAGTTACGGCTTCAGGTACTTTGTTTAAGGGTAAATGAGTTGTTACAACACCGACTTTAAGGTTTTCGCTAACCATAAACATCAGTGATTCTTTTGATTTAGATTCCTGCGTTAAATATTCAGTATGTCCGGGGAAATTAAATTTATCCGATTGAACATTGTCTTTATTTATTGGAGCTGTAACTAAAACATCAATTTTTCCTTCTTTTAAATCATTAACAGCATTTTCTAACGAAATTAAAGATGATTCGCCAGCAATAGTTGTTGATTTGCCTAATTCAACACGTACGTTATCATCTAAGCAATTAATAATATTGGCTCTTTTTATGTTAGCATCTTGAGCTGATTTGACATTGTTAAAGCTAAAATTTTCAATATTTAAAGCTTTACGATGATAAGCTGCTACTTTAGCCGATCCATATACTACAGGAATACAAAAATCAAATATTCTGTTATCCATTAATGATTTTATTATTACTTCATAACTAACTCCATTAATATCTCCATGTGATATTCCAACAACAATTTTATTCTGAATCATATATCGTATTTTATATAGTCAAACAATAAAAATAATTAGAAACAAAATTAGCGATAATATTTTTAAATATTCGATTAATTAGAATTACAATTGGCTATTAAAGAAATCAAAAAGCAACCGAACACCAACTCCTGTAGCTCCAACTCCTCGGTAATTATCTTTCTTTGTAAGAAAGGCACAACCAGCGATGTCTAAATGTATCCATGGATAATCAGTAAAATTCTCCAGAAATTTTGCTGCTGTAATAGCACCGGCCTCACTGCCACCAAGATTTTTAATATCGGCAATATCGGATTTTAGCATTTCACCATATTCTTCCCAAAGAGGAAATTCGACAATTCTTTCGTACATACTATTCCCTGAAACTTTTAGTTGCTCTAACTGGTCGTCTTTTACATTACTCATAGCAACAATTCCCAAATCGCCTATTGCAGCATGAGCAGAACCAGTTAATGTTGCAAGATCGATAACCAGTTCAGGATTATATTTTTTAGCAAAACTAAGTGCATCAGCAAGAATTAACCTGCCTTCAGCATCTGTATTTCTTATTTCTACTGTGGTTCCATTATGCATAGTTATAATGTCATCAGGAACGTAAGCATTATAATTTAGACGGTTGTCAGTTGCTGGAATTAATCCTACTACAAAAACAGGGATTTTAGCTTTCGCTATCGCATGGATTGATCCAGCAACGGTTGCAGCTCCTGCCATATCTGATTTCATGGTATCAAGGTAATTTCCAGTCTTTATATTCATGCCGCCTGTATCGTAAACTACACCTTTACCTACTAAAACAAAAGGCTTTTTATTAACAGCATCCGAAGGTTTCCATGTTAATATTGTAAATGTTGGAGGATCAATGCTTCCTTTATTTACTGTAAGCAAGCCGTTCATTTTTAACGATTCGATCTTCTTTTTATTGAATACTTCAACATCAAATCCAGCTTGTTCACCTAAATTTTGAATTTCAATTGAAAGCTGTTCTGCATTTAAATATGTTACAGGTTCATTTACTAAATCTTTAATTTTGAAAACCGAATCAATTAAAATATTAAGTTCCAATATTTGCTCCGCTTCTACTAAGGAACTATAAATTAAGATTTCTTTCAGATGATTCTTTTTTTCATCAGGCTTACTATAATATTTTAAAAATTGGTAGTGACTTAAAGCTAATCCTTCAGCAAAAGCTAATGTATTTTCGGCATTTTTGCTTAAATCAGAAATGATGACTTCTTTGTGCTTGTTTTCTTTTAAAGTTGAATATAAAGATCCAGCCGAACGTCGCAATTTTTCTTTAATAATGTGTTGTTCACTTTTAGTGTCGACCCATATAATATAAGTCCACTTAGGATATGAATTTATAATAACAGGTTTCTTCTTATCGTCATATTGTTTCTTTATATACTCAAATTCTTGGGATGTAAATGATTTAGGTTTTAGGTCTTTTTCTGAATTTGCTAAATATATAACTGGTACATCGACCTTAATTTCTGATATTTTTGATATTTTAATTTGCATAATTTAAACTTATTTAGTTTAGAATTGTAAAGTTAATAAATTTGATTAGCTACTAATTTTAAGATCAATTAAAATAGGAGCATTTATTTAATTAATTTTGTGCTCACTTTTATTATGATGGATTTTAAGGATTTATATAAAAAAGCGTTAAACCTTGAGTTTTTAACAATTGAAGAGGGTCTTTTGTTGTATGAAGAAGCACCTTTGGAAGAATTGATTTATATAGGTAACAAACTGCGAAAGATACAAAAACAGGATAATATTGTTACCTGGCAAATCGATAGAAATGTGAATATTACCAATGCATGTATTTCGCAATGTAAGTTTTGTAATTTTTACAAAAAGCCAAATGATGAAGGTGTTTATATAACAAGCATTGAAGAATATAAAACCAAAATTGAGGAATTATTTAAATTGGGTGGTGAGCAGCTTTTATTGCAAGGCGGATTGCATCCCAAGTTAAAACTTAAATTTTATACGAACTTATTTAGTGAATTAAAATCAATCTATCCAAATTTAAAACTACATGCTTTAGGTCCACCAGAGATTGCTCATTTAGCACGATTGGAGAAAAAATCGTACAAAGCGATTTTAGAAGCTTTAATTGTAGCCGGATTAGATAGTTTGCCTGGAGCAGGTGCCGAGATTCTTTGCGATAGAGTACGTAAAAGTATTTCTCCAGCAAAAGCAAGTACACAACAATGGCTTGATGTAATGCGCGAAGCACATAAATTAAATTTAGTTACATCAGCAACTATGATGTTTGGACATATTGAAACCAAAAAAGAAAGAATAGAACATTTAGTTGCCATAAGAGAAGTGCAATCTGAAAAATCAAAAAAATCACCTGGATTTTTAGCATTCATTCCCTGGCCTTTTCAAGATGAAAATACTTTTTTAAATACTGAGTTTGGAATTAAAAATCAGGTTCGATCTGAAGAATATATAAGAACTATTGCTATTAGTAGAATCATGTTGCCTAATATACAAAACATACAAGCCTCATGGTTAACAGTAGGGAAAGACATTGCGCAAATTTGCTTGCATTCAGGAGCAAATGATTTTGGCTCGATTATGATAGAAGAAAATGTTGTGTCTTCAGCTGGCGCCAGCTATAAGTTTGATGCTAATGGTATTCAAAATGCAATTCGAGAAGCAGGATTTACACCACAACTTAGGAATCAAAAATATGAATTTTTAGATTGTTGATTTATAATTCGAAAGGAAGTTCTTTCAACAACACAATTTTTTCAGGAGTAACTTTTACCTGCATTGGAATTATTTCAACTCCACAACTGTAAGCTTTCTTGAGAGTTTTTGTGTATTCAGGATCAATATCTTTTGCAGGGGCAAAAATATTAGCATCAGTTCGCTGAATTATATACAACATAACTGCCCGCATACCTTCTTCTTTAACTTTTATGAGAGTTTCCAAATGTTTTTTTCCACGACTGGTAACTGCATCTGGAAACAGTGCATAATTACCTTCCTTTAGTGTCACATTTTTTACTTCAATAAAACAAGTTTCGTTTTCATTTTTAGCCATTATATCAAAACGACTGTCTTTGAATTTTACTTCCCGTTTTACTTCAGTATATCCTACTAACTTTTCGATCTTATTATCTAAAACAGCTTCATAAGCTAATTTGTTTGGATTTCCTGTATTTATTCCAACCCAATCGTTATTAATTTTAATCATCTCCCAGGTAAATTTTGTTTTGCGTTTGGGATCATTAACCGGAGATAAATAAACTTCGGCATCATCTTCAAGACAACTTTTCATTGAACCCGAATTAGTACAATGAGCAATAATTATTTCGCCGCTATCAAGCTTTATATCTGCTAAAAAACGTTTATATCGTTTGATTAGTCGACCATGAATTAGTTTATCTTTGAATTTCATGTTTTCTAAGTTTAACTGTAAAATTACAAAATCTAGCTAAAGATTTAATCTTAAAACGTTTCATCTAAATTATTCTAAATTTTGTATTATTGCATTTCAAAAATTTATAAAATGGAATGTCGTAATGCATGTGCTGCTTGTTGCATCTATCCATCAATTTCTTTACCAATTCTTGGAATGCCAAACTTGAAGGAATATCAAAATAAATAAAATGTTCATTTTTGAATAAATGTGTTCGTATTGGTACATATTTAATAGTACAGTATTCATTATAAAATTCGAATATTCAACATTTTGTAAATTTTGGTTTAGCATTTGATTTGTTTTTTTAAATTAACCTTATGATTCAGAGTTTTTTTATATCGGCATTTCGAAATCTTTTACGACTAAAAGCTTTCAGCTTGATAAACTTGCTTGGATTAAGCATTGGAATAGCCAGCTTTATTCTAATTCTTTTATATGTACAGCATGAATTTAGTTACGATAAATTTTTTAAAAATTCAGACAGATTATATAGGGTCGGATTAAAATATAATATTGATGGTGTTGAATTTCACTCTGCACTAAATCCTGTACCATTAGCAAATGGATTAAAACAGGAATTTTCAGAAATTGAGTCTGTAACCCGATTGTACAATAAATTTTTTTCAGGTGGATATACTTATGTAATATACGACGAAAAACAATTTAGAGAAGAAAATATTTACTGGGCTGATTCTACAGTTATAGATGTTCTTGGAATTAAAATAATAGAGGGAGATCCTAAAAACGCATTAATAAATACCAATTCAGTAGTATTAACAGAGGAAACTGCAAAACGTTACTTTGGTGATAAAGATCCATTAGGAAAAACTTTAAAATTTGATGATGGACAAATATATAATGTTACTGGTATAGCAAAATCATTTCCGGTTTGTTCTCATATCCATTTCGATATGATAGCTTCAATTCACACTAATAAAAGATTAATTAATCATCCAGATTGGATTGATGTAAAGAATTATGTTTACATATTATTAAAAGATGGCGCTACAGTTCATCAAATAGAAAAGAATATTCAGCGATTTCAAAAAAAATACTTAGAGCCAGAGATTAAACATATTACTGAGCTAAGCTATGAAGAATTTGTTAGTAAAGGGAATGAATTTAATTTCTTGTTTGAACCTGTTACAGATATTCACCTCAAAACAATCTTTGAAAGTAATTCGGAACCTCAATCGAATATAAAAAGAGTAATAGTTTTTGCCATTATCGGATTTATAATATTATTGGTAGCCTGTATCAACTTTATAAATCTAACAACTGCTGTTGCAACGCAAAGAGCTAAAGAAGTTGGAATTCGTAAAGTAGCTGGCTCAACCAGGGGATTATTGATTGTGCAGTTTTTTATTGAAACTGGATTAATGACTCTTATTTCGGTTGTTATCAGCTTTTTTATAATTGAGCAATTCTTGCCTTTTTTTAATAATATGCTTCATTTAAAATTAACACTTGTACTTATTCATAAATGGTATTTTTTACCTTTAACATTACTTCTGGTAATTTTCGTGAGCTTTCTTGCAGGTTTTTATCCATCCATATTATTAGCATCATTAAAACCCGTTAATATGTTAAAGGGTAAATTTGCTAAAGGGAAATCAAATAATAATTTTAGATTTATTTTAATAGTTGTACAATACTGTATCTCGGTTTTATTAATTATTGGTACGATCGTAATTTATTTTCAAATTGACTATATGCAGAAAAAATCACTTGGATTTGATTCAGAAAATATTTTGGTAATCCAGAGACCGCAAAGACTTGGACAAAAACATAAAGTATTTAAAGATATTATCGATCAGAATCAGAATATAATAAATTCGACTTTTTCGTTTGGTGCTCCTCAACTTGTTGTTGAAACAATGGTATATTTTACAAAAGGAAAAGAAGCCGAGGAAAGTTTTACGGTAGTTAGATATCCAACTGATTATGATTTTATCGATACTTATGGATTAAAACTACTGAAAGGCAGGAAGTTAAATAAAAATTTATCAACTGATTCAACAGCAGTTATACTTAATGAAACAGCAGTAAAAGTTATGGGTTTAAAAAACCCCCTTGATCAAGAAATTTATTATTCATACGAAAAAAATGTTCCACTAAAAGTCATTGGAATTGTTAAAGATTTTCATTCAGAATCGATGCATTTACCAATACGTCCAACAATTATTCACATTAATAGAGATAGACCTCCTTTATATTTTATTATAAAATATGATTCAGCTAAAACAAAAGAAACAATTGAATTTTTAAAGAAAGTTTGGAATAAATTTTTACCTGGAGAAGTATTAGAATATGAATTCTTAGAAGATCACATTATAACACAGTATAATAATGAAAGGCAGTCGGGGGTTGTTGTTTTAGTATTTTCGGTTTTAGCAATTTTTATTGCTTGTATGGGTTTATTCGGAATGGCATCTTATATGGCAAATACAAGAATTAAAGAAATTGGAATCAGAAAAGTATTAGGTGCTAATTGGGGGAGCTTGTCTAAAATAATGCTACTAGATCTTCTAAAATGGGTATTAATTGCGAATGCTATTGCTTGGCCAATTGGATATTTTATGATGAACAAATGGCTACAGAACTATGCTTATAAAATAGACTTAAATATTTGGATTTTTATTTTAGCTGGAATTTCTTCTTTGTTTATTGCATTGTTAGCAGTAGGATATCAAACAATTAAAACTATTAACACCAATCCTATTGATAGTTTGAAATACGAATAAGAACTTATATTTATTTATACTTATTTGCATCAAGAATTAAAGAAATAAATTTGGCAGTGTTCCATTCCAGATTATCTGTAGGAACATCCCTCCCTGTGCGCACAATTACAAGCTTTTCTGATGGAATAACAATTAAATATTGTAAGTAAATACCGATTCCTAAAAATGTATCTGCCGGAATATTATATTCATCAAAACTTGAAAATCCACTTCCAATCCACCACTGATAACCATAAGTAGTTAGATCTGATTGTAAAGGATCTACTGAATCATCTACCCAAGATTCTGATATGATTTGATTACCATCCCATTGACCTCTATTAAGATATAAATATCCAAATCGCGCATAATTACGCAAGCTTGTATTAATACCCCAACCACCTATTGTATTGCCAGAAGGATCTGAGCTCCAATATAAATTCTTAATTCCTATTGGATTTAATAGATATTCGTTTGCAAAACTATACAATGACATATTTGTTGCTTCTTTAATAATGCCTGAAAGCAGCATTGATTCGCCACTTGAATAATATGCAGATTCGCCAGGAGTTCTTATTATTGGTTTAGATAAAACGTAATCAATATAATTGTTTGACTGTGATACCATTTTAAAAATGTCACTTTGGCTATTTGTAGAATAATAATCCTCTTCATCCCATTCAAAGCCTGCGGTCATTGTCAACAAATGCTTAATGCTTACTTCTTTTTTCTCACTTTGTACATGTTCTTCTTGCAGTTGAATAAAATAGTCAGCTATTTTATCATCAACACTATTAATATGGCCTTTATCAATAGCAATTCCTATTGCCGCTGAGGAAAAACTTTTTGCTATTGAATAGCTTGTATGATGTGAGTCACGAGAATAATCATTAAAATATGCTTCACAAACAATATAACCATCTTTTACTACTAAAATTCCATGAGTATTTAAGCTTGATTTTGAAACATAGTCATATACTTTTTTTAATACTGTTGAACTCATGCCAACTTGTTCCGGAGAACATTCTCTCCATTGCTCCGTTGGGAAATAAGGCCCATGATATTCTCCATCATTAAAGATGCTTGTTGTGGAATTTTCATCATTACAAGAAAAAAGGAGTATGAATAGAAATAATGTAAGATAGAGTTTCATACAGAGAATTTAAAAAACACACAATCAGTTTTAATTGAGGTTATCCCTCTTAAATATAGATTAATATACCTATAAATACCCTACATGAGAATTTGTTTATTTTAATCTTAGATTCAATTCGAGATTTTAAACTTTATTACCCTTTTTTTGTTTAAAGTATTAAACTCAAATTTTAAACTACTAATGAAGATGAAAAAAGGATATTATGCAGAAATGTTATTAGCAGAACAAGTAATATTGCTGATAAGTGAGGGTAAATATTTATCACAGGTAAAAAAGGGAAATAATTTATTAAATCTATATTCACTTAACGATTTTTTTGTTGAAGTTTATTATTCTGTTGTAGCAGATAAAATAGAGAAGATTGAGATCATGAATGATCTTTCCAGAATAGATCAATACATTGATGAAAAGCTGAAAAAAGAAACGGTACAACTAAATTAATGCACCTTTTTTTATATCAAATCACATGCTTCAGGGGGCATCCAATGTGCGTCTTTACCTTCCCATTTAATATTACAACCAATCGGATTAGTAACTTTAGTGCTAATATCTTTATCTTCCAAGTATTTTTCAAGAGCATTTTCTAAATCATTAACAGTAATTTTAGATGAATCCTTAGGATTATCAACAGCTCTTCCTGTATAAATTAATTGGCGAGTTTCATTAAAAACAAAAAAGTGTGGTGTTTTAAGAGCTCCATAATCTAACGCAACATCTTGTGACTCATCATAAAGATATAACCATGGGAATTTATGTTCTTCCATCCTTTTAATCATGTTAGGGAAACTGTCCTCTATGTAAGTGTTTTTACTATTAGAGTTAATTCCAACAAAAGCCACACCTTTTGGATTAAATTTTTCTACAGTTCTTCTTGTCACTTCATCAGAACCTAAAACATATGGGCAGTGATTACATGTAAAAAAAATTACAAGTAATTTATCTTTAAATCAGCAAGTTCATAGGTTTTACCATCTGTTGCTGGTAGAATAAAATTAGGTGCATAATCGCCTGTTTGTAAAGTAAAAGCCATAATATTTCTTTTTTAAATGAAACAGATTAAATGTAAAAAAGTTTATTCATGTAGGGTAAATGAGTATAAACTTATCATTATATCAAGAGCAATATATAAGGAGGAGATGGTTTAATTAGGAGTTAGAAGTTTATAATATGCCTCTAAATTAAGCCGAGATTTAAATGTGATGAACCTAATTCTGAATAAACTGTCTCCACCTCCCATTAAATGATAATAGCATGGCATCAATTTTTCTTCATAGGATTCTTAAGTTAAACCTTTGCATGTACAAGTTAGGGTTATTTGTATGCTAATAAAAGAGTAGATTCTCACAAATTGCAAAAAGGTTAGCCCTCGCGGAAGTGAGGGTTTTTAATTTTGTATTGGTAGGGTAAAAATAAATTTTGAACCAAATCCAATTTTACTTTCAACCCATATTTTACCCCTATGTTTTTCAATAAATTCATGACATAAAATCAAACCTAATCCAGTTCCCATTTCATCCTCTGTACCTTCGGTTGAGTAACTTTCATCGAGTTTAAAAAGCTTTTGAATGTTTTTTGGATCTATTCCTATTCCAGTATCACGAACACGAATTTCTTTAAATCCTTCAATATCTTCATCAGAGACTTCAATTGCTCCACCGCGTTCAGTAAATTTTAAAGCATTCGAAACTAAATTTCTTAAAATGGTTTTAAGCATATTATGATCTGCAAAAATCATCGAGTTTTTACTAGTTGTATTGGTAAGAGTTATTTCTTTTTCTAAAGCTTTTGAATTATATAGCGAAAAAGTTTCTTCAGTAATAGCATATAAATTTAAAGTTACAGGTTGAAAGTAAAATTGGATTTGGTTCAAAATTTATTTTTACCCTACCAATAC
>JBHOSR010000061.1:0-14295 GCA_042584405.1 Bacteroidota bacterium | reverse complement strand
GTACTGAACCAAGATAAGTATCCAAAACCGCTTTATATGCACTAAACCAAACTGTTGAGAGCTTTTTATTTGGCTTCGTAATTATAACATCCAACATTGCTTTTAAGGTTTTATCTAGTTCCCTATGGATATACTTTCCTGGATCATATTCATTTCCTTGATAAGCTTCCTGCGTAACAAATCCATGCTTTTTAACTTGATTCATCACATCATGCGCTTGACCTCCTTCTCCAAAGTTTATTTTACCATGATATCGTACAAAATCTGATCCTTTTTCCTCATAGGCATAACGTACAAAATACATTTCCGATAAGTCGTATTCATTATTATTTATTCGCAATAATTCTGTTTCAATAAAGGATGTAGTTGCGAAACTCCAGCAAGTTCCTGTTCTTTGCTGATCTTTTACCGACGTAACTTTTATGTTTGTTAGATCTTTAAACTTATAACCTTCATTTTCTTCTTGAGCAAATAAGGCTATTGTTATAAACAACGCAATTACAACAAATTTTAATTTTTTCATTTTATGATTGGTTTTTCAATTTCATAATTAGCAATTTTTAAAGCAAACTTGGTTGAAAAGCATCCTTAATATGTTCAATTTTTGATACATTATTTGTAAAAGTTACAGCAACAATATCAAATCTTACTTCTATGTCAATGTTGTATTCGTTAATATATGCGTCTGTGGCGAGAATAATAAACTTTTGTTTTTTTCGTGTTACAGCTTCTTTTGGATTTTCAAAATAATCGCTTGTCCGTGTTTTTACTTCCACAACTATTAAAAGGTTATTTTTTTGAGCAATTATATCTATTTCGTTTTTCTTATATCTCCAATTAACATGTTTTATTTCATACTCATTTTCAACAAGATACTTCTTTGCAAGTTCCTCTCCTTTCTTTCCCAATATATTATGTTCAGCCATTTTTTTAACTACTTTTGTAACTTTTTAGGAATTATCCCTGTAAGATAAAGCAGGTTAGGTAAATTTATCCTATTTATAAAGATAATTGATTTTAGGTTATGGTAAACTTTTTAGTAAGTTTTATATTACTGTTGAACACTACATTTTCTGATGTTACATCTTTTGAAGGTAGCATCGAAATAATTCATAAATCGTTTTATGATACTTCCTATTTTACCTATTATGTAAAAAAAGAAAACGTTAAAATCGATAAGTTCGACAATAACCATAATTTAACACAATCCTTATTAATAAACATCGAAAAACAAGAGATATACATTTTAAGCCCAGCTAAAAAGCTTTATACAAAACTTGAAACATCTCAACCCAAAGATATTAATCTAGAAAACTTCATTATTCTTAAAACAGAAAATTCACGAATGGTTGGTGATTATTTATGTTATCAATGGAGAGTAAAGAATACAGAACGTAATACCGAAGTAGCATACTGGGTTTCACAAAATAACTTTTACTTTTTTGAAGAGTTAGTAAAACTTATTATTAGTACAGATAAAACATACGAGTTTTTTGAAAAAATTCCTGAAACACAAGGTTTCTTTCCAATATTAAGTGTTGAAAGAACATTGTTAAGAAAAGAAAAATCAAGAGTTTATGTTATTAATATTAGCAATAAGGCTATAAATGATAACATATTTAAAATTCCTTCAGATTACGAACTTGTTATACGCTAATTTTTGAAAATTACATTTTCACTTCCCACTTCTAACCGCGCTTCAGCCCCTAAAACTAAAGCATAATTGTTTTCAATATGACCCGCTGGAAATTGATAACAAACCGGATAACTATATTCCTTAATTGCATCGTAAATAATTTCATATGCGGTTTTTCCAAACGGCACTTCATTGTCATTCATATTGCACATCCCTCCTATTATTAGTCCATTTAAATTTTCCAGCTTACCGCTATATTTTAGATTCATCATCATTCTATCTATATGGTATAGATATTCATCTAAATCTTCCAAGACTAAAATCTTACCATTTGTTTTTATATCATATTTTGTTCTAGCAATACTGCATAAAACAGATAGATTTCCACCCACAAGTTCTCCTGTTATATTACCTTCTCGATTAAATTTATGGGGTCTAATATTGTATATGTTATGATCTCCCCAAAGAGCTCTTTTTAAAGATTCAATGGCCTCATCTTCGGTAAAGTCTTTTGGAAAATTTAGCGGCATTGTTCCATGAATTGTTTTTACTCCTAAATTCTGATTTATATGTGCATGCAACGCGGTAATGTCGCTGTAACCTACAATCCACTTCGGATTCCTTAAAAATTTTGTAAAATCTAATAAGGATAATAATTTAATTGTTCCATATCCTCCTCGTGCACTAATAATTGCTTTTATATTAGGATTATCTAACATGTATTGTAAATCTTCAGCACGCTGTTTGTCAGTACCAGCAAACTGTCTATCCTCAGCAAAAATGTTTTTTCCAAGTTCGACCTTTAGCCCCCAATTTTCAAAAACCTTGATTGCTGCTTCAATTTCGGCCATTTGAATTTTTCTTGCAGGAGCAACAATTCCAATCTTATCACCTTTAAATAAACTTGCAGGATTAATCATGTTCTAAGTATTTAATCTACGTAAAACTAAGTAATATTTATATCTTGAAAAAAAATATTACTTTGTATATTTGTCGGATATTCAAAAATTTCAGTAAAATAGATATAAATCATTTATATGAAAAATCCAAAGCGCTATTTAATTACATCAGCTTTACCCTATGCAAATGGCCCTCTACATTTAGGACACATCGCTGGAGCATATTTACCTGCTGATATTTATGTGCGATATTTAAAATTAAAGGGAAATGATGTAGCTTACATTTGCGGATCGGATGAGCATGGAGTGCCTATTACGCTGCGAGCACGAAAAGAGGGCGTTTCTCCACAAGACATCGTTGATAAATACAACGAAATGATCAAAAAAGCTTTTGCTGAATTTGGTATTGCTTTCGATATTTATCATCGCACATCAGATCCTTTACATCATGAAACAGCTTCGGGTTTTTTCAAAACTATGCATGCAAAAGGAGAGTTTATTGAGAAAGAAGAAGAACAATTTTTCGATGAGCAAGAACAACAATTTTTAGCTGATAGATATATTATAGGTACTTGTCCAAAATGTGGTTACGAAGAAGCTTACGGCGATCAATGTGAAAAATGTGGTTCAAGTTTAAGCCCACGGGAATTGATCAATCCTAAATCAAAACTAAGCGGTAATGTTCCTGTTTTAAAAATAACCAAACATTGGTATCTTGATTTAGAAAAATATCAAAACGAATGGTTAGAAGCTTGGATTGATAGTCACAAAAAAGATTGGAAATCAAATGTATATGGACAGTGCAAATCGTGGTTAAATGCAGGTTTACAGCCACGTGCAGTAACTCGTGATTTAGATTGGGGAGTTCCGGTTCCGGTTGAAGGAGCCGATGGAAAAGTTCTTTATGTGTGGTTTGATGCTCCTATTGGTTATATTTCGGCAACCAAAGCCTGGGCAAAAGAAAATGGAAAAGATTGGAAAGATTATTGGCAAAGTGAAGACTCTAGATTGATTCATTTTATTGGAAAAGATAATATTGTATTTCATTGTTTGATTTTCCCTGCTATGTTAAAAGCGCATGGCGAATATATTTTACCTGATAATGTCCCCGCAAACGAATTCTTAAATTTAGAAGGCGATAAACTTTCAACATCGAGAAACTGGGCCGTATGGATTCATGAATATCTACAGGATTTTCCTGGGAAACAGGATGTATTGCGCTATACAATTTGTGCTAATTCTCCCGAGCAAAAAGACAACGATTTTACCTGGAAAGATTTTCAAACACGTAACAATAGTGAATTGGTTGCCATATTTGGAAATTTTGTAAACAGAACTCTGGTTCTTACACATAAATATTATGAAGGCAAAATTCCTGCTTGTGGAAAGTTAACTGATTTTGATAAAGATACACTTGCAGAGATTTCTGTTATTAAAGGAAATCTGGAAAAAAGTATTGAAAGTTTCCGTTTCCGCGAAGCAGTGAAAATAGCTATGGATCTGGCTCGATTAGGGAATAAATACTTAGCTGATACTGAACCATGGAAAGTGATTAAAACCGATGAAGAGCGCGTAAAAACAATAATGAATATTTCTATACAGATAACTGCAGCTCTTTCAATAATTATAGAACCATTTTTGCCTTTTACCTGCGAAAAATTGAGAACTTTTCTGAATATTGAAAAACTCAACTGGGATTTAGCAGGAAAAGCAGACTTAATTGAAGTTGGTCATACTATAAATAAAGCTGAACTTTTATTCGATAAAATTGAAGATGAAGAAATTGAAAAACAAATTCAGAAACTAATGGATTCAAAAAAAGAAAACGAGATAGCAAGCCAAACAGTTGAACCTGCAAGGGATAATATCACTTACGACGATTTTGTAAAAATGGATATCCGCGTTGGAACAATTCTTGAAGCTGAGCGAGTACCAAAAACAGATAAGTTGTTAAAGTTAAAAATCGATACAGGAATTGATCAGCGAACCGTGGTTTCGGGAATTGCAGTTGATCATAAACCTGAAGAAATTATTGGTAAACAGGTAAGCGTTTTGGTTAACCTGGAACCAAGAAAAATTCGGGGAATTGAATCACAAGGAATGATTTTAATGGCAGAAGATGCCAGCGGCAAATTGAATTTTGTCATTCCAGATGATAAAACAACGAATGGTTCTGGTATAAAGTAAATAAGATTTGTTGTTCATACTTCGACAGGCTCAGTATGACAACTCAAAATAACAATTGGTCACACTGATCTTGTCGAAGTGTTGTCCAATTTTGATAAATTTTATTGACAGAAACAGAAACACATAAAGGATTTAAAATCGAAAGCAAACAGGATTTCGAGAAACTGTTTAATGCTTATTACAGTAATTTATGTGCTTATGCCAATAATTTCTTAAAAGATGTTGATGCCTCTGAGGAAGTTGTCCAGGAAGTTTTATTCAAACTATGGACTAACAAAGATTCTATCATAATTACTTCATCTGTAAAAAGTTATTTATTTAGAGCAGTTCGAAATGCTAGCTTAAACGTATTAAAGCATATAAATATTCGCGAAGACTATAAGGTTCAGCACGAAAATGAGCGTGATGATGAGCTTTCGTCAGAAGACGAAATGATTGTATCTGAGCTGGATCAGAAAATTCGTGAAGCTATTGATCAATTGCCAATTGAACGAAAAAAAGTGTTCATCTTAAGTCGTTACGATGGATTAAAATATAAAGAAATAGCAGAAAAGCTAAATATATCAGTTAGTACAGTGGAAAATCAAATAGTAAAAGCACTTAAGTTTTTACGCGAGGAGCTAAAAGATTATCTACCATGGATTATTTTATTTTTTAGTGATTTTTTTAAAACCGGATAGAGGTATATGATAACTGAGTTGTCATATTAATGCAAACAAATGAATAAAAACTCTGGACATATTGATGATAAGCTCCTTTTAAGATTTTTGCTTGGAGAAGCAACTAAGGATGAAATGCAACAAGTGCAGGAATGGCTTCAGTTATCCAAAGAAAATCGAAATCTGTTGGATAGTTACGAAACTCTTTGGGCAGAATCCGGAAAGTTAACCCCTAATCCTGTTGCTGTAGACACTCCTTTGGCATGGAAAAAAATGTCCGACAGAATTGATCAATATGAAGAACAAAAATCAACAAAAACTATTTCTCTCCGATCAAGATTTATATTAATTTCTTCCAGCATTGCAGCTGCAATAATTATTCTATTTGGAGTTTATCAACTTCTTATAAAACAACCTCAACAAATTATGATTGCAAGTGCCGAAGAAGTTTTAAACGACACTTTACCCGATGGAACAAACATTGTTCTAAATGAAAATTCAAACATCACATATCCGGAAAAATTTGCTAGAAAAGAACGACGTGTTAAAATCGAAGGAGAAGCGTTTTTCAATGTAGAACCTAACAAGGAAAAGCCATTTATTATTGAAGCTGGAAATGCTTACGTTCAGGTTCTGGGAACTTCGTTTAATGTAAAAGCATATGAAAACAGTGAATTAGAAGTAATTGTTACGGATGGTTTGGTAAAAGTATTTACAGTTAATTCTGAAACCATGGATACAACTTCCATTCTACTTAAAGCAGGAGAAAAAGGAAGAATACTCGCAGAAAAACGAGAACCTGTTTATGTGGCAGAAAATATTCCTGATGAATTATTCTGGATGGATTATACATTAATATTCAATGATACGGATTTGAAAAAGGTTTTCAGTTTGCTTGAAAATTATTACAACATCGATATTGAAGTAAGTGATGAAAAAATTTATGATTGTCGATTATCTACAACATTCACTAATAATTCTATTAATGATATTATTGAAGTAATTACTGCAACTTTTGAATTTGAATATACAAAGGAGAATAACACATTTACTATTAAAGGAGATGGATGCGCTGAAAAAAATATTTAGTCTGAAATTAGTTGTAATTATAATTTCGATGCTGCTTTTAAACACTGTAGCATTATCGCAAGCTAATTATCTATATAATCGCATCACTGTTTCTTTTACTGACATTCCTTTAGAAAAAGCTTTAGAACAAATATCCGAAAAAGGAGGATTCACATTTTCTTATAATTCAAAACACTTTAACGAACAGGAATTAGTTTCGCTAAATGTTCAAGACAAAACTATTGCCAGAACTTTAAATCAACTATTTGATAATTCTGTTAGATATAAAGTTGTTGGAAGTCATGTAATATTAAACAAAAAAAATCCTCCCGAAATAACAACTACCGATCGTCCCAATGAATATATTCTTACTGGATATGTTATTGATTCCAAAACCGGACAAAAAATCAGGGAGGCTACTGTTTATGAAGTTGACGGGCGCGTTGTTTCTTTATCCAATTCCGAAGGTTTTTATTCGCTGATCTTTCCGGCAGAAAAAGATGTATATGGGTTAAGTTATAGCAAAAACGGTTATCTTGATACTGTAATCATGGTTGAACCAGCTTACAAAAAGAATATCGATATATATCTAAATCCGGAGGCCTTTCCGTTACAAAAAATGGAATCGGTTCATATTAAATTAGAAGATGTTAACAACCGTCAGCTGGTTGATATCTTTGTTCCGGAAGAATCAAAAATTATTTCCGACAATTTAATTGTTCACGATAGTAGAAAAATTCAGGTTTCGCTTGTACCTTATATTGGAACTAACCGAAAAATTAGCGGTTCTGTCGATAATGCTATTTCATTAAACGTTTTAGCCGGATATTCTGGTGGAGTAAACGGATTTGAAGTTGGTGGTTTATTAAATATTGTCCGTCGTGATGTTAATGGTTCTCAAATTGCCGGTATGGTTAACCTGGTTGGAGGAAACACGAATCCGTTTCAGTTAGCCGGAATGTTTAATTTGAACGGTGGTTCAGTTACCGGAACACAAATAGCGGGAATGAGCAATGTTGTTCTTGATACATTAAACGGTGTTCAAATAGCAGGATTTAATAATACTCTACATGGGTACATGAATGGTGTTCAAATTTCCGGTTTCAATAATATAACTACTCAAAATGCTGATGGAGTTCAGCTCACAGGTTTTGCAAATGTTGCTTTGAAAGATGTAAAACTTGGGCAAATTAGTGGATTTGCTAATTATTGCCAGAATGTTGATGGAGGACAACTTACCGGATTTGCTAATGTAGCAACTGGAAATGTAAACTGGGGACAATTCGCTGGATTCGCAAATTACGGAAATTCTGTAAAAGGAATACAGGCAGCTGGTTTTGCTAATATTTCTCAAAATGAAGTTACTGGAGGACAATTAGCTGGCTTTGCGAATTATGGAAAAACCGGAGGTGAGTTTCAACTTGCCGGATTTGGTAATATTGCTCTTGAAGAAATGACTGGAGTTCAACTTGCCGGTTATTTTAATTATGCTAAAAAAGTAAATGGATATCAAATTGCAATTTTCAATGTTACTGACACAGTTGAAAGTGGCTTGCCAATCGGAATTTTTTCATATGTAAACAAAGGTTTTCATCGATTTGAAGTTTCAGTTTCAGAAGGATTTGTAAATACCATATATAAATCCGGATTAAAGAAATTTTACAATTCTGTTCGTATGGGATACGGTTATACAAAATTTGTTTATGCTGGTTATGGGATAGGTACTCAGGCAAATATTGGAAAACGAATGAATTTAAACTTCGACTTGTCGTCTGATTTTATATTTGACGTGAGTAATTCATTCAATTATGCAGGAAATATAAATAAACTCACACCCTCAGTTGATTTTAATTTAGGAAAACATTTTTCTTTGTATGTTGGGCCCTCATTAAATGTTTCTAATGTATCTTCTAACAATAGTTCATTCACTAACCTCGCTCCTTACTCATTTTACAATGAGACCTTTTCGAACACTCAAATTAAAATGTGGGTAGGCGGAGTTCTTGGTGCTTCGTTTACCTTGTAAAATACAAATGCTTTTTTGTCATCCGGCTACAATTCCGGAATCTATATTTGCTTCATTAAGACTTGGCGATTCAAAACGATTCCCTCCTGCGCAGGAATGAAATCTTATGTGATGTCTTTGTAACTGATATCAGTTCAGCCTTTCCAATTATTTTAAAAAAACTTCATTTTTTTCGATTTAGGATAGGGGTAATTCAAAAATGAGTTGTCATCCTATTGAATAAACAATAAAACGAATTTTTAAATCGAATTAAAATGAAAACAAATAAGAATCAAATCACAGACACAGAGTTTACATTGGGATTTTGCCCACGAAGTTTACTCTTATTTACTCAGTTTGCTTTAATAGCAGAAAGACACGAAGAAAATCAACAAAAAATCTTGCTTGCCGATAGGCAGGTTAAAAGAAAAAAAGAAATGAAATCATTAGGTATAATAATGACAATATTTGTTTTATTTCTATTTGGAATAAACGGTTACGCGCAGGATGATACAACTAAAATAAAAACTCGTCCTTTTCAAATGACATTTATTACTCCGCTTGGAACAAACGGATTAGATGCATGGAACATTACCAATAACTTTTCGATAAATCTTTATGCCGGATATAACGGCGGTTTAGATGGTTTTGAATTATCAAGTTTCGCGGGAGTGTTACGCAACAACATGAAAGGCACACAGATTGCCGGATTTGGGAATGGCGTTTTAAGTGAAGCAAATGGTGTTCAAATCGCCGGATTTGCCAATTATGTTAACAATGACTTTACGGGATTTCAGGCTGCAGGTTTTGCCAATGTAGTTAATGGAAAATCCAAAGCATGCCAAATTTCTGGATTTTCTAATGTTGCAATCGATTCATTAGATGGTGTTCAGTTAACAGGCTTTGCAAATGCTTCAGTGGAAAAAATCAGTAAAATTCAAATCTCTGGATTTGCAAATTACTCAAAAGGTAATGGCGCCGGACAAATTACAGGTTTTTCGAATGTAAATGTGGGAGACCTAAAAGGCATCCAAATTGCTGGATTTTCAAATGTTAATACGGATTCGCTAAAGGGAGTTCAAATTGCTGGATTTTCAAATTATACAAAAACGCTGAAAGGAGTTCAAATATCGCCATTTAATTATGTTGATTCATTAGAAAGCGGTATTCCTATTGGAGTATTTAGTGTAGTTCGAAATGGATGTCGTGCATTTGAAATAAGCACAAGCGAAACACTTTATGGAGTTACCAGTTTCAAAACAGGTGTTAAAAGTTTCTACAATATTCTTTCGGTAGGTGCAAGTTATAGAAACGGTAAGTATTTGTGGGGTTGGGGTTATGGTATTGGAACCATGATTTCACTAAAAGATGATTGGGGGCTTGGTATTGAACTTTTATCTTACCATATTAATGAAAACGAATGGTTTACTGACAAATTGAATCTTCATAACAAACTTCAAATTATAGCATCTAAAAGAGTTTCTGAAAATATAGAGGTATTTGGTGGAGCTAGCTGGAATGTAAATGTTTCAGAAACAATTGACGATAACGGAAATGCATTTGACTCATCCATAACTCCATATGATACTTTTAATAAAACTTTTGGAAATGACAATAATGTAAAAATGTATCCCGGATTTACTGCAGGTATTAGATTTTAATCAATAATAAATATTTACAATAAAATAATAAATAATTATTCAATCATGAAAACATTAAAAATTATTATAAAAACAATTTTAGTCTTACTAATATTTACAAACATTCAGGCTATTGAACCAAATATGCAAACACAGACTATTCGAGGTCATATAATTGACCAGGACTCTAAATCTCCTTTAATTGGCGCTAACATAATCATTGTAAATAGCGAACCTATAAAAGGAACTAGTTCCGATCTAGATGGCTATTTCCGAATTGATCAAGTTCATGTAGGTCGCGTTGATCTTAAAATAACTTGTATGGGTTATGAACCCAAAACTATTCCAAATTTATTAGTTGGTTCGGGTAAAGAAATCGTTTTGGAAATTGAGCTTAAAGAATCGTTAATTAAACTTGAAGACGTTGTTATAACTGCTAATGGTCATAAGTCAGAACCATTAAACGAGATGGCAACTGTAAGTGCCAAAGCATTTTCTGTTGAAGAAACAAAACGTTATGCTGGTTCATTTAATGACCCTGCCCGAATGGTTTCAGGTTATGCAGGGGTAACTGGTGATGCCACCGGAAATAACGACATTGTTGTTCGTGGAAACTCCCCAAAAGGAATCTTATGGAAACTAGATGGAATAGATATTCCGAATCCAAATCACTTTGCCAGTGAAGGATCAACTGGTGGCCCAATAAACGCTTTAAATAGTTCTATGTTAAATAATTCCGATTTCTTTTCTGGAGCATTCGCTCCGGAATATGGTAATGCCTATTCTGGCGTTTTCGACATGAAATTACGAAACGGAAATAATGAAAAAAGGGAATATTCTGCATCAATTGGAGTAATAGGTATGGAGGCAACACTTGAAGGTCCGTTCAGTAAAAACTATAAAGGATCTTATTTGATTAATTATCGCTATTCTTCGCTTGATCTTCTGGATCAAGCCGGAATAGTTGATTATTACGGCGTACCTAAGTACCAGGATATAGCATTTAAATTTCATTTACCAACAAAAAAAGCTGGAACTTTTCAGTTATTGGGATTTGGAGGGAAAAGTAGTATTTACCAGGAAGATTTTGCTGAAGAAAACGAAGACTCTTTGACCCGAACAGGAGATTATGGAGCAGATGTTGGTTTTGCAGCCATGAAACATATTTACTCTGTAAACGATAAAACATTTATTACCAGTTATATTTCTGCTTCGGGCACAAAAAACAGTGGTGATTATAGAAAACCTGATGATCCTGGAAATTGGTATACTGCGTACTATGATGAGTTTGTAAATACAACTTTACGTGCGTCAACAAATATTAATACAAAAATTAACGCTCAACATAGAATAAAAGCAGGTATTACATATACTGATTTAGGATATAATATGTTCGCCAAGGAAGATATGTTAGGATCAGGAACATTTAATACCGAACTTGACACAGATGGTCGTGCAGGTTTAATTCAAGCTTATGCGAATTGGAAATATAGAATTACAGAAGATTTAACTTTGATTTCAGGTTTACATTATATGCATTTTCTGTTAAATAATAGCAATTCTATTGAACCTCGTCTTGGTTTGGACTGGAAATTTGCACCTAAGCAATCTTTAAGTTTTGGTTTTGGAGTTCATAGTAAAGTTGAAAGTATCTCTACTTATTTTGCAACTGTTGAAGATGAAACAACCGGTGCTATTTCCACTCCTAATGAAGAATTAGGTTTGTCAAAATCAATGCATTATGTTATAGGTTATTCTAATAGAATAAGTAAGAACGTAAACCTTAAAACCGAAATATATTATCAACATTTATATAATTTAGCTGTAGAAAACGATCCTAATAGTATGTTTGCTTTAAACAATATTCATGGAGGTTATACAAATAAAGATTTAGTTAATGAAGGAACCGGTTATAATTATGGTCTCGAGCTTACATTGGAAAGATTTTTTGCAAACAATTATTATTTTCTTTTAACAGGATCTTTGTATGATTCAAAAATAAAAGCCCTAGATGGTGACTTGCGAAATTCAAGATTCAACGGTAATTATGCTAGTAATTTCTTGATTGGAAAAGAATGGAAGGTAGGAAAAGCTTCAAAAAACAAAACTCTTGGTATTAACACAAAGGTTTCTATGATTGGCGGACATCGATACTCACCAATAGATCTTCAGGCTTCGATTGATGCCGGATATGAAGTAATTCAGGATGATCAGTACTTGGCAAAAAAAGCTGATGATATATTTATCTTAAACTTTGCTTTAACCTATCGTAGAAATAGAGAAAAAACAACTCATGAACTTAAACTTGACTTTGTAAATGCAACAAACAATCAGGCATTTGTTTATGAATATTACGATGATTCTACTCAAGAAATTGAGAAAGCTTATCAATTACCAATTTTTCCAACGGTAATTTACACGATACAATTCTAATTAGTACAGAGTACTTAGTTCTTAGTACCTATAATTTTGGTACTAGGAACTTTTTACTTTAAACTATCAAAAATATATTCTTTGTCATCCTCAACTTGATTGGGGATCTCATAATTGTTTATATTAAATTAAGCAAAGAGATTCCCTTTTTCAAGGGAATGACACTCTTGCTATTTTTTTTACAGTTTAAATAATAAATTGTGCGTTTGAACTTTAAACTTTATCAGTCCAATCTCCATTTTCCTTAATCAATAGAATTAATTCTTCAACAGCATTTTCTTCGGGGATATTCTTTTTTACAACTTCTTTGTTTTTGTATAAAGTAATTTTTCCTGGCCCCGCTCCTACATAACCATAATCGGCATCAGCCATTTCTCCGGGGCCATTTACAATGCATCCCATTATTCCAATTTTCAGGCTTTTTAGATGAGATGTGCGTTTTCGGATTTCTTGAGTAGTTTTTTGTAAATCGAAAAGTGTACGCCCACAACCGGGACATGAAATATATTCTGTTTTAGAAGTACGAACCCGACTTGCCTGTAAAATTCCAAACGATGTATTTATAATATTTTGCTCATCAATATTACCGGAGTTCTCAATCCAGATTCCATCACCAAAACCATCCAGAAATAATCCTCCAATATCACTTGCCGATTTTAACTGCAAATTTTCCAATTCACTTTCTTTATAAGATCTTTTAATAATAACCGGAATATTGCATCCGGAATTTATTAGTTTTAAAAATGCCGCACGCTGATCTGCAAATCCATTTTTATTGCCTGTCTCAAGAATTAAAACTAAATTTTTATTATTTATTATTTTAGAGATATTTTCACTCAATTCAGAACAGTTCATTTTTAAAAAATTGAGTGTTTCTGATTTCTTATCCGACAAATAGTAATTGTTAAATGATGAATAAAGAGGAAATACATTTTCGTTATGGAAGATTTGTTGTTCCCATGCTTCTTCGTCTATTATATAATTTGAATCGCCATTTGGTGTGCTAACAGCGATATCTTTACCAAGATAAATAAATTCCGGCTTCAATTCATTTTTGCTTGCTCCATTGCTAATAACAACAGGAGTAAAATCTCCCCCAATACTGAGAATGGAATGTGTTTTTCTTTTTGAATATTCAAAAAAATCAATAGGAATCTGATTAACCGATTTAATTTCTTTGTGATTTTCTCTTTCCTTAAAGTTACCTACTAACTTTTTTGCAACGAGAATCTCATTTTCAGGAGGTTCAGTTAATGAAACACGAATAGTATCTCCTATTCCATCAGCCAGCAAAGTTCCTATTCCTACTGCAGATTTTATGCGTCCGTCTTCTCCTTCACCCGCCTCTGTAACACCTAAATGCAAAGGGAGATTCATTCCTTCTTCCATCATAACATTTAACATAAGTCGATTCGATTGAACCATTACTCTTGTGTTACTTGATTTTAAAGAAACCACTACGTTCATGAAATTTTCTTTTACACAAATCCGAAGAAATTCCATAGCCGATTCAACCATTCCTTTGGGTGTGTCACCATAACGACTCATGATACGATCGGATAATGATCCATGATTAATGCCTATTCGTAAAGCGGTTTTATTTTCCTTACAAATATTTAAAAGTGGAAGAAATTTTTCTTCAATTTTAATCAGCTCATTTCTGTATTGTTCTTCTGTAAATTCAACTTTTAAAAAATCCGCCCGCTTATCAACAAAATTTCCCGGGTTAATTCGTACTTTCTCAACTAATTTGGCAGCTTCAAAAGCA
>JBHOSR010000060.1:0-14400 GCA_042584405.1 Bacteroidota bacterium | reverse complement strand
ACATCTCAGGTCACAGTATCCGTTCCTCCTGAAACACTGACAGCTCCAGGTACAGAATGAATTTGAAGTTGGTTATACCTGGATTCATCAATATCATCACCATTAGCATCACGAATAACAGCTTCAACCCATTTATTACCTGTAGCAGTTGGAAAAACCCACTCGGTTTCTGCATGCCCATCAATATCTGTTACATCTTTATCAGGTGTCACAGTGCCATCGCTCTGGGCTGAAAAATATACATTGACGAAAGGTATAAATTGATTGGTTGGTACGAGAATCTCCCATGGTGCTTCCTGATACCAATAGTCTTCAACTTCAACATGAAAAGTTTCACTTGTCTGTTCGCCTAAACAAATACTTGTAGGAAGAGAATAGTCTGGATCTGGGTATACCCTGAAGGGAGCTTCCCATATCATTGAATTTACTATTGTTTCACTCCATGTCTTTTTCAATGGTATTTTTAGTGGATTTAAATCAAGGCCTGCTGTGATATAATAACCTCCAGATAAAGAGGCATTCCAGTCTAAAGTACTTATATTTAGGGCTGCATTAAAGTTAAGATATAAAGGAAATGAAAACCAAGCTATTTTAGACTTTAATTTAATGCTATCTATACTACCACCTTCATACTCTCCGAACCCAAAACTTATTTCCGGATTAATAGAAGGTGTGAATTGTATTGCAGCCTTTTCTACTTTATCAAAATCAAGAACATCAAAACTGGATTCTTGAATTCCCTGTGGCATTTCAAGCTTAAAGCTTCCTAACAAACTCCATTCGGGCCCGACTAATGGGCTTGTTTTACCAACCACATTTAGAGAACATAACATAATTTCCTGATCTTTCATATTTATATCAATATTACCATTCAGGTCTAGATAAATACCCAATTTTGCTCCAATAGCTACCTTGATTTTTCCTAAATCATAAACATGGTAAGCTATAGGTACAGAAAAAATTGGTATTGATTCATTTATGAAATTTATATTTAAACGTTTATCTGGCACGATAAGAGATAAATCACCACTTACTTTATAAGTCATTTGCGCAATTTGACAACTAAGTGATAAAAATTCTTCAGTCCAACTCACCTTCATACCGCCCCCTTGTTCGGGATCCAGTATACCACCAAGCTGTAAATTATAGGTAAATTTAAGTTTTTCTCCAGTACCAGTTTCCAAGTCAATTTCCTTCTCACCATTTTCATTTATTAAAGGAGAGGTCTCAAGGCTTTCAAATAAACCACCTATGTCCTCCTGAGGCTTAAAGCCTTCTAATGAGATATATTCCTCAAACGAAGGTTCCTGTAAAGCAATAAATACATCAGCGATAGTAGCCGGCTCGGTTTCCAGTATTGTTATTGTTCCTCCACTACTGCTTAAAACTCCTGTTATTTTTCGTATGAAACCACCGGTAATTGTATCCAGGTTAATAATATAGGGCGTAGATTGCGAACTGAGATGATAACCTGCATTGCATGTTATTTTGAAGGAATTTTCCTGAACATCTTCTATTTTTGCCTTACCTGTTTCCAATGTCGCAGGATCTTCATTATATAAGATGACTACCGGCACTTCTATTCGAATATTGGCAAATTCACCGTTACCACTGCTTTCGTCCCTCACAAAGTAATCGGTTTTATGCAAAGGTTCGATATCAATAGAAGGTCCGTTTCCGATAGAATTTCCAAGATCAGGTAAAGCACCGTCGCCGAGGTCATTTTTATACCAAACCCATTGGGCTGATGGATTTCCTGAAACTTCAAGTGTGCTTATATGCGAGCCATCATTTCCTCCTGCACATACCAACTTTCTTGATGTTGTTATTTCATCAGGATAACGAAAGTCAGTACATGGATCTGTACCTACAAGGTGTGTGGTTTTACAAAGCACTGAAGTTGGAGAAACAACTATTTCAGGTGCCTGAAAAATCACTTTGGCTCCTTCTGTTACTGTAACATTATTAATATTTATCGTTTCCTTAGCTTTATAACAAATATATTCGCCCGGCTGCCCGATGGTTTCGTTCTGAATATTCAATGCAGGAGGATAATCACATTGGGATAAAGCAGGTGTTGAACATGAGAGTATAAATGCAATCAACACTAGTAATCCTTTTAGAATAAAGGTTTTTATTGGTAAATATGTTGCTTTCATATTATTGGATTTTAAATTATAGTTTCTTTAATATTTATTTAGTATCAGCTTTTTTCAACTCCTCAATCTCGTTTTTCAGTTGTATGGTATACAGGGTCAGTTCTTCAATTTTTTTTAGCAGAATAATATTCATTTCACCAAGACTGATTATGCCACCATTTTCTTCTACTTCCTTTTCAGAAGGTACTTCAGGTAAATGATTGTTTTCTTTAATAAATTGTTCCAATTCTGCAAGAGATATAAGTTTATATTCATCATTGAATACATAGTCGGGCATTACATCTGTTATAACCATTACTTCTTCGGCTTCTATTTTGCCTTTTACCGACAACATTTCGCCGGGGTTTGTAGTACCGATGCCGATTTTACCTTTGAAATATTGGTTCCCTGAAGTTAAAAATCTCATTAAATCGTAGTTCCAATCTTCACCATCGTAATATGATAACTCTAATGATCCTATGTCACCATTGGTGGAGATATCTAATCTATACCTCCTACCTTCTTGATCTTCCATTATCAATTGGTTTTCATGATCAGATTTTATTGTCAGCATTCCTGAAGGACTTGTGGTACCTATGCCGACTTTGACATTATCAAAGTAAGCGTTGGTAGTACCAATGTATAAATGACCTGCTTTTATACCTATTGTTCCTACATCACCTGTATACGTTTCAAAATCAAAGAACCCGTTATGTGACATCTCAAGTCTTGTACCATTGGAATTAGCAACGATAAAATTATCATCGTCAATACCACTCAGAAGATTAAAATTACCGTAGTCATCATGGGTTGTAATAAAAGCATGACCTCCGTCGAATCGGATTCCCTTACCGTCAGCGGAACCAGCAATGTCAAGTGCATACTGCGGATCCGTTGTCCCTATGCCGACTTTGACATTATTAAAGGTAGCTTGAGTAGTATTAAGTTGCATATAACCTGCTAGTGTACCTTCAGAGCCGACAATGCCTGTATAGGTATTGAAATAAAACCTACCATCATCATTCATTATTAATCTTGTACCTTTTGCATTACTTGTAATTATATTATTATCGTCAATACCACTCAGTAAATTGAAATTACCGAATCCATCGCGGATAGTAATAAAAGCACGACCGCCGTCAAATCGGATTCCTTTTCCGTCACCATTACCAGCAATGTCCAGTGCATATTCCGGATCCATTGTCCCTATACCGACATTGCCATTTGGTTTCAATGTCATAACAGATTTTATCCAGTCTCCACTGATATCCTTTGCGACAACAAAATTCAACTTATTTTTTCTTTCGTCTAACTGCCCTCCTGCGTTTATTCGCCAATGATTATCTGGATCATCATAATTATTGAATAATTGCAATACGGTACCATTTTGAGAACTTGACTCATACCTGGCAACGTACCCACTGGAGAACGCATGAAATTTAGTGTAGGAATTTGGATTCTCCGTTCCGATGCCGATCTTATCACTGGTTGTTGTCAGTCTAACAGTTGTACCATCATCAGTCCAGCCGCCTTGAGCTTTTGATTCGTTAATTATTAAATTGACTTGAAGAACTATAGTTACTACAACTATAATAGTTTGTAAAATTTTTAAATTATTCATTTTTTTTCTCCTTTTGCAATGGTTTAATAATCAATACAATTGTTTATTTACCAGTTTCTCTCAATTCTTCAATTTCCCTTTTCATATTATTAATCTGGTTTTGCTGTTCTATAGTATATAGGGTCAATTCCTCTATCTTTTTCAACAAGATGGTATTCATTTCTCCCAAGCTGATTGTGCCACCATTTTCTTCTACTTCCTTTTCTGAAGGAACTTCCGGTAAATGATTGTTTTCTTTGATAAATTGTTCCAGTTTTACAAGAGATAAAAGTTTATAATCATCTTTGAATACATAGTCGGGCATTACATCTGTTATAACCATTACTTCTTCGGCTTCTATTTTGCCTTTCACCGACAACATTTCGCCGGGGTTTGTAGTACCGATGCCGACTTTACCAATAACCTCTTCATTAGCAACATCATACGCTAGTAACACATTCCCATGTTCGCCATCATAAATTCCTTCTCCTCCTTTTAGAACAATATTACCTCCAAATGCTAATGAAGAACCACGGGCGTCACCGCCATGAAGAAGTATACTGTTACCATCGCCATTTGTATCATGATCCCATATGCCTATTATATGATCTGATCCCCCGCTAAAGTAAAGATTGCCACCAATATGCGTAGAACCGCCAATATCTAATACAAAATTACTGTGTGGTAATGTTCCTATACCGACATTGCCAGAAAAATAATTTATTCCTCCATCTGAATAAATTGCATAATTTATAGCACCTCCACTCGCTCTTGTATAAATACTATAAAGAGTAGAACTCACACCTCCTCCACCATCCTGAGCCACTGCTTTTAATCCATATACAGTTTGTGATCCTGATTCCTCATTGGTAATACCCCTAATGTAAGCACCATAAGTAGTAGCTAAACCTTCGGCATCCGGGGTGTCAATATACAAACCATACCGGCTACCTGTAGATTTCACTGAATTTAAATTAATATTAATACCATAGTGAATAAAATTTCCACTATTTACATTAAGTCTTGAATAACCATCATTATCAGTTCCTATACCTGCTTGACTCAGGATATTGAAATTATTATCAGTTTGGAGACTTCCATAAGCATAATACAAGTTCACATCACCAGCTTCACCGAATTTTATTCCATTGATATCACCAGAACCTGATAGATGAAGTTTACTTTGAGGGTTTGCTGTGCCGATGCCGACTTTGCCTGTTTCAATTATAACTCTAGCAGTAGCAGCCTCAAAAAAGATATCTGGCGATGAAACAACAAATTCATCAAGATCCCAATATCCACCCACCGCATTAAAAGTTGTAGAATTGATAGCCGCTATTTTGCCTGCTGAGGTGATTAAGTTAACATTGCCAGTACCAAACTGTGCTGCACCTTGAACGTCTAGCAATTGTCCAGGGCTTGCTGTGCCGATGCCGACTTTACCTGTGTTTGTTATCCTAAGTCTTTCGTTCATGTTTGTCTGGAATACCAAATCATGATTCGACCAATTGCCTATATAGGTTGCTATTGAACCGGCTTGGAGCATTAGTTTAACGCCATCAAGGTAATTATCCAAAGCTACCTTCGCACCACCGTTACCAGCTACATGCAGATCATAAGTTGGGATTTCAGTCCCAATGCCGACTTCGACAGTAGTTGTTACTTTTCCCGTACCATCTGTCCACGAACTTGTTCCTGGGTCTCCTTGCAGTCCTGTTGCACCATCTGCTCCCGTTAGCCCTATTGGTCCTTGTGCCCCAGTTGCACCCGTAGCTCCAGCAGGTCCGATTAATCCTATTGGTCCTTGTGGTCCTACCAACCCTGTTGGACTACCTACCCATTGACCTGATGAGTTGATAACAGTTTCACTTCCAACACGGATGCTTCCAATTACATGCAACTTAGTCATAGGATAAGATGTTCCAATGCCTACTTTGTCGGTGGTTGTTATTTTCCCCGTACCATAGATCCAGCCGACCTGGGCTTTTGATTTGCTCATTATTAAACTGACTTGAAGAGCTATAGTCGCTGCAATTATTACTGTTCGATACATTTTAAAATATTTCATTTTTTCCTCCTTTTGCAATTGTTTAATAATAAATACAATGTGTTTATTTACCATCTACTATCAACTTTCCAATTTCCCTTTTCATATTATCAATCTGGTTTTGTTGTTCCATTGTTGTTTCGTTTTGATTAATAATATACAAGGTCAGTTCCTCTATCTTTTTCAACAAGATAGTATTCATTTCACCAAGGCTGATTGTACCTCCATTTTGTTTGACATCTTTTTCTGAAGGTACTTCCGGTAAATGTTTGTTTACTTTGATAAATTTTTCCAGGTCTTTGAGCGGCATTAGATTATAGTTATCCTTGAATACGTAGTCGGGTACAACATCGGTTTTAACCATTACTTCTTTGGCTTCTATTTTGCCATTTACTGACAACATTTCACCTGGGCTTGTAGTACCTATGCCGACTTTGACATTATCAAAGTAAGCTTTGTTAGTGCCAATGTATAAATGACCTGCTTTTACACCTGCTGTTCCTACATCTCCTGTATACGTTTCGAAATCAAAGAACCCGCTATGTGACATCTCAAGCCTTGTACCATTGGAATTAGCAACGATTAAATTATCATCGTCAATACCACTCAAAAGATTAAAATTACCGTAGTCATCATGCGTTGTAATAAAAGAATGACCTCCGTCGAATCGGATTCCTTTACCGTCAGCGGAACCAGCAATGTCTAGTGCATACTGCGGATCCGTTGTCCCGATGCCGACTTTACCGGAGCTAATAGCTAAATTCCCGATTACTTCCAAATAATCCCCATCTTGACCGAATGAAAGCATTTTCCTGTCGTAAAGAGAAGGAGAACTATATAAAGACATCAGAGAAATCCTATCTACATTTTCGATATTCCTATCGCTAAGATCAAGATTCCCTCCGTTTATTACTGTTCTGGCAAAATCTCCTTCGCTATTCAATACGAGATCATTTACTGATTTTGATATTGCTACACGATCATTAATCCAGAATACTCTATCACTTGTTCCCTCGAGCTCGAAATCTCCATTTACAAATAAATTTCCATCAAACTGCGATTCGTCACCTACAACATGCAATTTATACTCTGGCGTTGTAGTCCCGATGCCTACTTTGACATTATCAAAGTAAGCTTTGTTAGTGCCAATGTATAAATGACCTGCTTTTACACCTGCTGTTCCTACATCTCCTGTATACGTTTCGAAATCAAAGAACCCGCTATGTGACATCTCAAGCCTTGTACCATTGGAATTAGCAACGATTAAATTATCATCGTCAATACCGCTTAGAAGATTAAAATTACCATAGCCATCATGAGTTGTAATAAAAGCATGGCCGTTATCAAATCGGATTCCTTTTCCGTCATCATAACCAGCAATATCTAGTGCATACTGCGGATCCGTTGTCCCGATGCCGACTTTGACATTATCAAAATATGCCTTAGAAGTACCAAGGTATAAATGGCCTGCTTTGATACCAGTAGCACCCGGATTACCTGTATAGGTTTCTAAATCAAAGTATCCATTATCATCCGACATCTCTAGTCTTGTACCGTAAGGAGTTGTACCTGTGATAATATTATCATCATTAATACCACTCAGGAAATTGAAGTTACCATGTCCATCATGGACTGTAATAAAAGCATGACCGCCGTCAAATCGTATTCCTTTACCATTGCCAGTACCAGCAATATCTAGTGTGAACTTCGGATCCGATGTTCCGATACCAACATTGCCACTATTATACCAAATATCTGTTCCGTCTGTATCCCACAAACTCTGGGCATTGCTTTGATGCAAAACAGATAATATTATTAAACCTGATAAAAAAATACTAAATGTTATTTTTTTCATAGCGTTATAATTTTATGTAAGACATGTGAAAAGGAAAAGTGAAAGGCCATAATTTACGTTCAACTATCCTCAAAATCAATATTTTAGTAAGTTGATTTGGGTTTCTCGATCAAGAAATACGGAATATAATGTTAATGCATTTGAGAACATAAAAGTAGATCAAACAAAAGCATGCTTTAATCCTAAAAAAATAGGTAATAAGTGAGATTATTTTTCTTTTTTTAAATAATCTGATGGTGTTATGTCATTTATTCTTTTAAAAGCCTTATTGAATGAAGATTTCGATTTATATCCAACCAAATAGGCAATTCCTTCAATAGTAATATTCTGATATTCTGGGTTAATCAGCAATTTTTCAGCTTCCCTTATTCGAAATTCATTAATCAGGGTATAAAAGCTTTTACAGTGCAATTCATTTATTACCTGTGATAAAAAATGTTTGCTAGTATTCATTTGAAGTGCCAGTTTATCAAGCGTAAGATTCGTGTCTGTGAACATTTTATTTTTCTCCATCACATCGATAAGTTCTTCAAGCAACTCTTTCTTTTGTTGGAATGTCAATGTTGATGTTAAATATTTTTGCTTTTGATCGGCAATAATTCTCTGTTTCCTTTTCCTAATTTTAATAATCAGGAATGTACTTATTAAGATTATAATAATAATGATTGATCCTGCTATCATTATGTTTTTATTCATAAGTTGTTTGCGAACTTGTTCTTCTTGTGCCAGTTTCTCCTTTTTTAGAAGTTCAATCTCCTTCTGTTTTTTTTCCGTATCATATTTCGTTTGAATTTCTGTTATCTGACGATGGATATTTTCATTAAAAATCTGGTTATGTATCTCTATACTTTTCTTGTAAAACTCAAGAGCTTTCCTGTGATCTCCTATATGTGAGTATGTATCAGATAAACCCTCATAATTTTCTATTAAATTTTCTTTTGAATCAAGAGAATCCGCAATAAAGATGCTTTTACTGTAATAATCAATAGCTTTTTTGTATTTGCCTTTCTTTTTATAGACGTTCCCAATATTATTCAGGGTATAAATAGAACCGGTAATATCACCAATGATCTCTGTGATCTCTAATGATTCTAAATAGTATTCCAGGGATTTCTCAAATTCGTTCATGTTTTCATATACATAACCTATGTTATTTAATGACAATGCTATTCCACGTAAATCCCCGAGTTCTCTTTTGATTTCCACCGATCTTTCAAGATGCTCCAGCGCTAATTGATAATTCTTTAATTTGTTATATACATTTCCAATATCAGTTAAAGAAGAAGCCATTCTTCGTTTTCCTTTTTTTGCAATCTGTACATCAGTGTTGTTCGCAAGTGCTTCAAATATCTCGAGTGATTTTTGGTGGAATTCAAGTGCCTTTTCATACTTTCCCCATTTTTTATACACAACTCCAATATTACCATACAAATTTGCTACCCCGTATTTATTATCAAGTTCTTCTAATAATTTCAATGACTTAAAGTAACTTTCGATAGCTTTCACATAATTACCTTGTTTTTTAAAAACAATTCCCATATTATTATAAGACGATGCTATGTAATACTTATAACCGTATTTCTCCGAGGTTTCAATTGCCTTCTCATAATATTCTAATGCTTTTTCATAATTGCCAGTACTGACAAATACAAGACCCAAACTATTAAGTATTCTTGCAATTTTTTCTTGTCCGAACTTCACCAAATTTGTATCAGAAGAAAGTAATAGTTCTTCATTTGTAACAAGAGCTTTGCCGAAATATTCAAGGGCTTCTTCATAATTGTAATTCGATTTATGTAAATATGCTATTTCGCTAAATATTACAGCGGTTTCTTTGATATTGTTTAATTCTTGATTTAATGTGAGTGCTTTTTGATAAAATTTTATTGAACTATCCGGTTGATCAAATGATTCCCAGATTTTTGCCATGTTGACTAATGTTTTGGCTTCGTAAAATAGATTTTTGCTAATTTGGGAAAAGTGTAATGCCTTTCGGCTATACTTAATACTCGAATCTAAAGAAATCGTTCGGAATGCTAATGACAATTCGTTTAACGTTGTAATTTTTGCAGTATCGTTTACATTGTGTAGCAATAGTCTTAAACTGTCAATCTTTTCTGAACCATACAAATTAAATGAAAAGAATAAAAAGACTAATATTAAGATTTTCTTTATCTTCAGATATAAAGCAAATTCTCTCATATTTATTGAGTGAATTGAATATGCCATTTATTGAATAATAACATATAAATATACAAAATAATAATGGCATTGGCTTAGTTCCACCTTAATAATCGTGAAAAGCAAACCAAAATATCCATCGTCAGATAACTGTAATTCTAGCAATAATTATTTAGAATAAAGAAGCAGTAGATTATTTAGATTTGAAGTAGTAGAAAAAATAGATTTTTAAAAATTAAGAAATAGTAGGTTGTTGACGATCTAGATTTATTATTGAATAGATATTCAGATATATTAACACGTTTTAAATTGGACATTTCTACTTAGACTTTTATATACCCACTCTATGGATTTGGACATTTTAACTTATCCTTAATATTTAGAAGAATTAGCTGAAATGAAGAATGTATAATTTAAAGAAAGGAATAGCTGATTTTATTCAATTAGTCAAATTAACTTATCTGCCACATTTATTATAGATTACGGGCATCTGTCCTTTCCACTTGTTCCAAATATCATTATTCGTAATTAGATCTGCCATAAAGTGGCCAACATTGATTCGACTGATTTGACCATCATCTAGGATACTTCTCGCTGGGGAAGAATATACTTCGATTTCAGATGTGCTTTCTTCATCAATTAATGCAGACGGCCTAACTGCAGTCCATTCAATGGTTTTATCTTTTTGACCTATGACAGTTCTTAAGTATTCTGCAGCCTTTTCATTGTCTGGATGCGGAGGAAGAAAAAGTCGAAGTAACACAATTATGCATTTCTGAACAAATGGAATTGCCTCATTAAGATCGCGATTGCGGTTAGCGACCGTATTCATGAGAACAAATTTAGTTGATACCTCAGATTTATTTGCTTTGATAGCAACACATAAGCGTTGTGTCGCTTCTGTTACAAGCCGACGAGGTTTGCCAAAAATTCCCTTAAAAGTCAGGTTATGGCCAAGGCACGAAGCTACTGCCTTACAGCCTGCTACATATTGTTTCATCTCTTCGTCGGATAGTTCCATAATACTTGCAGTGATCGTTGTTAAACGCTCATTATTCCTTATTTTGTCAGGTAGCTTCTCTGGTAATCGCACAATTACCTTCACATTCTGTTCGCGATTGAGCAACTCCTTAACCAATCTTATTCCTGTTGCACCACATGCGCCTACTACTAGAATTGTCATGTTCTTAAATTTTAGATTACACCTGAAATTTATATATAAACAAAAATACTAAATAAATTATTGATCTTCAGTCTAATAACTACAGCGACCCTGTATTAAGTTACGTACGGGTTTCCAACGTTGAACAATATTACTATGATAATGTTTAGTCAAATCACCTCGTGTGTAGTGTGAATACATTCCAACGGCTTGTTAGTTTTTTATTTTTTATTTTCTTCATATTCTTCAACAATCAATTTAGCCGTCTTGTAATCATTACTATTGATAATAATTTTAACGGCACCCGTACCGCCTGCCGAGACTTGCCATGGTGCTATTGTACCCATATTCTCGTCTTTCAAAAACGTTTCTATTTTAGAGTTCTTCAATAAACTATTAACAATTTCAGCATCTATTGATGAACCTGCAAATATTTCAACCAAGGCATTCTTTGTGTCTTTTTCCATATTTTTTATTTAAAAGGTTTGTCTAGTTTTCATTATAATAACTTATGAATATAGTAAAAAATTTAGAAATTCTGAAATGTTTAGAGTTTTAAAGTGTTGTAAATAAAAGATATAAAAGTCCTCTATTATTAAAAAAAATGTGGTTCACTCCACACACATTTTACTTCATTTCATTGCGTAAAAAAAGCCTGTCTGCCGATTTAACTTCCGGAGGAAGTCAGGTAGATGTTCCGTTTGAAGATATTTTAAGGAAAGAATTTTTCTTTTTTCGTACCGCTTTAAAAAATCAATAAATCAATGGTAATTTCTTATTGATTTCTTTCCCACAACCTGGCTAAAATATCCATTTTGAACTTTTTCTGCAAATTCTTGTTTATCCTATATTAAAGCATGAAATATTTGAATGAAGTAAATTTTAATATTCCAATAAACCAAATTTATGGAGGAGCAAAATATGAAAAGTCAAATTATCAAATCATTATTATTATTTGTACTAATCGTTTCTCTTATAAATTGTGACGATGATAAAAATAGTTATGCTCAGGAAAATGATAATACGGTTAATGATAGTACTGTATTAGTTGGTGACGGAACCACAGGAACTCCGAATGATGGCTTGCTGTATTCTGCTGAATCTGGCCCCGTTCGAAGTGCTTTAGGAGTACCTGTAATTGATTTAGCCACTTACCAATTAGAGATAACAGGCCTGGTTGAATCACCCTATATTTTGACATGGGATGAAATACAAGCTACGCATTCAATTAGTACAGATAAGATGTATATGTACTGTGTAGAAGGTTGGCAAGTTTGGGGTAAATGGAAAGGTATTCTGGTTGAAGTATTGCTTAACAAAGCCCATATTCTGGAGGAAGGAGAATATGTCTTATTTAGTTGTGTTGATGGTTACTCAACAGCTTTTCCCATTTCCTACCTGCAAAAATATGATGCCATGCTCGCTTACCAGGTAAACTTGTCACCACTTGAGGAAAAAAACGGATATCCTCTTCGGCTCGTTGCTTTCGGGAAATATGGCTACAAATGGGCAAAATGGGTCAACAAGTTAGAGGTTATTGATGAGTCGCAACTAGGTTATTGGGAAACACAAGGGTATTCCGATGAGGCAAATGTACCAATGAATAGACGAAGGTATTATGAAGGTGAAGATGCACAGCCGCTTGAATATTAAAGAATTTTAGGTCTCATTATCTTTCTCATAAGCCGGACTCATACGTCCATGGATAAGCTTTCTAATAAAATTACTGAAATGCGCTATTAAAGGTTTTAAATAAACTCTCTATTTAAGATAATCTTAATGGTTGAAAATTAGTTAAAATTAAAGAAACTGTTTTTCTGGGTAATTATGCTATTAAAATTCAAACCCTCCTGCCGGCTGGCAGGTATTCGATTCTAAGACGGTTGATTTAATCTATTTGAAGATTTTAAGAAATTTCATACATATTCAGTGAAAGACTTATATATTCTTTACCATATACAATTTACAAGAAAGTATAAACTAAAATATAAAATAAACGATGCTTAAAAAGTTTTTGCTTTATTTTACACAGAGCAAAACTATGTTTAAGAAATGTTAAAGAACGAATCAGAATTAATATTTAAATTCTCAGGCAAGGAAATACGAGCTGATCGTCCTGAGCCTGTTACTTCAAATATTAATGTCATTCCATATAAACGCCGAATGGATCCACAACTCGCTATTGAAGCACTTCTTGATGGATACCCGGTTTTAATAACCGATTTCTATAGCAGCGGCCTAAGAGTATTGAGTTCACTAAAGGCTTACCTTAAAAGGAAACACACCGATCAATCATTTCAAGGACAACGAGAGTATCGTTCAGAATTTCGTGAACTTTCGAGTCGATTATTGTTAGTAATAAACAACAATAAGTTAGTTGTAAGAAAAGCTCCGGAAATTGGCTGGCTTAAAACACTTTATCCAGATTTAAAGGAATTCTTATTGCCTTTCCCCCAAGTTCAAGGTTTAAACAGCTCATGGCAATGGTACGAAAAAGGCATTTCTATTCCTGTTTTAAACAAGAAGATACATCCCTTTTTCGGAACTTATTTCCCTACCCGATTCGAACATCTGGAGCTGTTTGATAATTGGCTTAAAAAATATACGGGAGAGAAAAAATCAGCCATAGATATTGGAATTGGCAGCGGCGTGCTCACTTTCCAGATGTTAAAACATGGATTTGAAAAAATTTATGGAACAGATTCAAATCCGAATGCAATTATTGGCTTAAACGAAGATCTAAATAAAAATAGATTACATTCGAAAATAGATTTATTTTATGGTGATTTATTTGCTAACTGTGATATAAAAACGGAATTAATTGTATTTAATCCACCATGGATTGCTGCCTCTCACAATCTTGAGGGAATAGATAAAGCAATATATTACGATATAGAACTGTTTCCACGCTTTTTTGCTGAATCAGAAAAACACCTTAAAGTTGACGGAAGAGTTGTTCTTATATTTTCGAATTTGGCACAAATCACAAAAGCTGAGAATAGTCATCCTATCGAAGAAGAATTATCTAAGGGAGGACGATTCCAAAAGGAATTATATTTACAAAAACAAGTTAGACAAGCTTCTAAAAATACCCGAAGAAATCAAAACTGGCGTACTACCGAAATGGTAGAATTATGGGTATTAAAAAAAGCAATATTAATGCGCGAATGAGATAATTCATTTTTTATTCTGGCATCAAATCATAGCAAACTAAGGTTTGAAGATAGCGTAGGTATAACTTGCCATTGGCTACCACTGGTACTGTCCATGCCTGGTATCTAACTTCACCCAGAGCATTTTCAATTTTACCAACAAGATGGAATGCCTCAGGATCAGGTTTAACCAGGAACAAGTTTCCTTTTACATCCATACAAATTAAATGTCCATCAACGTAAGTTGTGGTTCCCTGTCCCATTT
>JBHOSR010000059.1:0-14453 GCA_042584405.1 Bacteroidota bacterium | reverse complement strand
ATAATAGAAATCAATAATTTAATTAAGAATTATCAAGTTGGTACCGAAACTATTCGGGCACTACGATCGGTATCATTATCAATTAAGAAAAATGAGTATGTTGCTATTATGGGACCTTCGGGATCAGGAAAATCGACCTTAATGAACATAATTGGTTGTTTAGATACACCAACCGGGGGAGCTTATATTTTAAATGATACAAATGTGAGTCAGTTGGAAGATGATGAATTAGCCGAAATAAGAAATAAAGAAATTGGTTTTGTTTTCCAAACATTTAATTTATTGCCAAGATACTCTGCCCTGGAAAATGTTTCTTTACCACTTATTTATGCTGGAATAAATAAAGATGACAGATTGGCTACAGCAAAGAATGTATTAGTTAGTGTTGGCCTTGAAGATAGAATGGTACACAAACCTAATGAATTATCGGGAGGACAAAGACAAAGGGTTGCAGTAGCACGAGCTATGGTAAATTCACCATCAATAATTTTAGCTGATGAACCAACTGGAAATTTAGATTCAAAAACTTCAATGGATATACTTAATCTGTTTGATGATATCCATAAAAGAGGAAATACAATTATTTTGGTTACTCATGAAGAAGATGTAGCAAAACATGCACATAGAATTATTCGATTAATGGATGGAATGATTGAATCGGATGAAATTAGCAGCAATCCAACAACTTTTAATTAAGTTTCTATAAAAATTATTGCATGGAAAAAGAATGGAAAATATATACCAAAACGGGTGATAAAGGTGAAACATCACTAATTGGAGGGACAAGAGTTCCTAAGTATCATGACAGAATTGAAGCATATGGTACAATTGATGAACTTATATCATATATAGGATTAATTAGGGATCAAAGAATTGATAAGCATACTATTTCTAAATTAATAGAAATTCAGGACAGACTAATGACCTGTGCATCGATTTTAGCAACTGATTGTGACGATTGCAAAGTAAAAATTCCTGAAATTTATGAAAGTGATATTGAAATGTTAGAACTGGAAATTGATACAATAGAAAAATATTTACCTCCATTAACATCGTTTATCTTACCAGGAGGTCATACAACAGTATCTTATTGTCACATTGCAAGGAATGTTTGTAGAAGAGCTGAAAGATATTCTATTAAGGTCCAGGATCAGTTTAAAAATAGTGTTAAGGTTATTCAATATCTTAACCGATTATCAGATTATTTATTTGTATTATCACGCAAGCTTTCAGTGGATTTGAATGCTAATGAAATTTCATGGAAACCGAGAGTTTAAAAAAAAAGTTTTGTTTTTCAATTTTATTTTTATATTTGCAAAATTTTAAGGGTATAATTAAATACTATTATATATATGTATTGGACACTAGAATTAGCATCAAAATTAGAAGATGCTCCTTGGCCAGCGAGTAAAGAAGAACTTATCGATTACGGTATACGTTCAGGCGCTCCATTAGAAGTTATAGAAAACCTTCAGGAAATTGAAGATGAAGGTGAAATATATGAAAGTATTGAAGATATTTGGCCTGACTATCCAAGCAAAGATGATTTCTTTTTTAACGAAGATGAATACTAAAATATAAAAGGGACTTTAACAGTCCCTTTTAATTTTATTCCCATTTAAATATTTCTAATTTTGATTTTGGCCTTAAATGCTCTAACCATCGAAAATTCTTTAATTCTGTTTCTTCAAGCTCTCCCAGTGGATATAAAGTTCCTGTTGGTTGTTTTATCATATTAATTCTGCTTACCTGCCCTTTATTTAAAAAAATAATGATATCGCTGCTTTCAGCAAAATTTACTCCTATAATTTCGTTTTCTTTTTCATCTACTGTATAATAAATGGTTTGACCATTACCAAAAACATCAACTCTACTTAGTTGATTATTTCTAATATAACCAATCATTTCCTTTCCCTTTATTTGATCAAAACTGGAAGTATCTTTTTGTGAAACTATAAATGCAGTATTAATTAACTTAAAAAAGTCTATTTTTTCATTCTTTATATGAACCTCAACCACCTTAGATGTCATTTGACTTCCTTGAGACCATATAATCGGTTCTGTAAACAATGTAATTACCGAATCCTGAAAGTCGTAAACCATTGAATCACAGCGCGCCTGAAAATCATCCCGGAATATTTTAACTTTATGATAAGCTTTTAAAATTCGGTATGTTCCGCTTGTATCATAACTAGAAGTGATTGAATCAGCATGCAAGAATAGAGAATCTGTATAGTTAGAAACTTGTATCAGTAATGTACTATCTGTTATTAAAAAACTTTCTGGTTCTTTGGTATAATAAGCATAATTACCTTTTAAAATCATGTTCTCAATAGTATCAATCATTTCGACATTGTCAATAGCGATTCCAATACCATTCAAATCATCGTAATAAAGGCTATCTCCAATTAGAATCTTTTCTTTACTTTGGTATCTGGCATTTTGATTAAACTGAAATTTTTTCTCCTCTGTTCTATACCATCCATTTTCTGCATATAAATGATTTTCTTCATTTATAATATTTGTTGGACCAAGAAAATAAGTGATTTTTTCTTCTGTGTAATACTTTAAAGTATCAGTATAAATAGTGTAATCGGGAGTGGTAGCAACCACACTATCTTTATAAAAAAACATATCATCGTTTGCATAATAATAACCTATAACACTTGTGAGGGTATTATCTTCATTGATAATTCTACCTCCATCAAAATAATAAGCAATATTTAGTGCATTATTAAAATCGAGAGAATCTGTATATAAGATTGTTTCCTTATTTTCTAATCGAACGTTGTTTCTGAACTTTCCAATATCGGTATTTCCATTATAAAGCATAAAATCGCCATATAAATGCAAAGTATCAGCTCTTGTTACATGTACATTGTTAAACGCATGAATTAAATTTTGCTTACTATATAAATAAGCGCTATCGCAATACATGGTTGCATTATTGTGTTCAAAAACAACATTACCAATAAATCTCCTTAAACCATCAACACTGCTTTTACCACCTATTAGTACATCAGAGTTCCTAATATTAATTTGTTCTTTTTGTTGTGCATAAAGAACAGTTATAGAAAAAAAACTAGCTATAAAAAATATATAAAAAAGAAGTTTATTCATTAAAAGCTCTGGTTCTTATTTATTTAACCCATCCGTCCTTTAAAAATTCACATTTTAGGAATGACTCATCAATGTGGATATAAGTTCTCATTTTCTTGTCTTCAATCCAATTCTCTACAACTTCTTGTTGTTTACCCATGAGACTCATTTGCTCTATTAACTCATAATCGTCTTTCAGATTCGCTCTGTGTGACTCAAATTCATTTTTAATACGTATAACTTTAAATACAGTTTTACCATTTTCATCGACTGATTCGAAGGGTTCGGAAAGCTCCTTGAGTTTCAAATTTTTTATAATATTATATTCAAAGGGAGGTAATTCATCAAGTGAAAATTTCGTTGAAGCATACATCGGATTAACCATTAAACCTTCATTCAACCTTGATTGTTCGTCCTCTGAAAATTTTAATGCGGCATCTCTAAAACTGATGCTATCCAATTTTATTAAATTTGATATGCTATCTAGTTTGTTCTTTGCAACTATTTTATCTTCAATATTTACTTTTGGAATAATTAATATATGTCTCACATTTACCTGGTTACTTTCTCGCGCAATTAATTGAATAATATGAAAACCATATTCTGATTCAACAATTCTGGAAATACCTCCATCATCACTCAATCTAAATGCCGCTTTGGCAAATTCAGGGTCAAGTTCATCTCTTGATCTAAAACCAATTTCACCTCCCCTTCTTGCAGAACCAGGATCCTCTGAGTATAATACTGCCAAAGTAGAAAATCTTTCTCCATCAATAATTCTTTGGCGTAAGTTTAATAACTTTTCTCTAGCTTCATTTCGAGCATCCTCATTTTGAGCAGGATAAACTAATATTTGATTTATTTGATATTGAGTATTTATCATAGGAATGCTATCCTCTGGAAGACTTTTATAAAACTTCTGAACAGATTTTGGAGAAGCATCGAGCCCAGAAACTAATGAACTTTGCATCATTTGAGTTTTAAGCTGTTCTTCAATAAGCGGTCTAAAATCCTCTTTAATTTCTAATATTGACTTATTATAGAACTCTTCAAGCTTTTTTTCTGATCCAATCTGTCTTACGAAATACATAAGTCTTCGTTCTAACTCCGATTCCACTCTAGTCATACCAACTTCAATACTATCTAATTCAGCTTGTGTTAATAATAATTTCTGTATTAATAGTTGCTGCAATACTTCACAATCAACGTTTGCAGTTGTAGGATATCCTTGAGAAATAAATTGTAATACCTGGTTTTCTATGTCTGATTGTAAAATTATTTTATCGCCAACAGTTGCAACAATTCGATCTAACATCAACTTATCTTGACTTCTAACAACATTAACTGAAAAAATAAATAAAAAAACTAGCAATACTTGTTTTGAAAAAGTAATCTTCATTTTAAATGATTTTAATAAATAATAAATTCGTTATGATTTAGTGCTTCGTTATAAACTGAATTTTCCAGTTCTTCGATAAATGTAAACTTGCGTTTATTTAATAGTATACTTTTTATTTTAAGCCTCGCGTATTCGAGAGGTTGAACTGTGCTTTTTAAGCTATATTCGTTAATTCGTACAAAATAATAAAACAAATCGTCTTCGGTTTCAATATACTTATTATACCGTAAATATCTTTCCTGATCTTCAATGTTTGTTGGAATCTCAATTAAAAGATTGTTAAATGGAATCCAGTTTTCATCAAAATTATCGAACTTAGTTGCATATTGGTAACAATAATCTTCAAGTCTTGATATATTCTCAGAATTAGTAGATTTATACCACCATCTAACTTTATCAATTTCTGGTGCTTCTTTAGATATTTTAAGAAAAAGGGCCTTTACAATATTATGATTTAAAATAAAATTACCAGAGTATTGGTTATAGTAATCTTCAATCTCTAATTCTGTAATTAACGTGTCAAGCTTTTGCTTAATAAGTTCTTGTTGGTATCTAAAAATAAGAAGCGATGATCGATAATCTTCAATTTGTTTTTCTATATTCTTACTCTCTGTATTTAAATTCAATTCAGCTTTTTCAAGTAATAACTGTTTTTTTACCCAATCGTTAATATAGTTTCTTGCTATAATTATACTATCTTCTACCGAAGTGTAAGAGTTAAATAAATTCTTAATATCCGACTCATAAAGAAACTTATCATGGACCTTTGCAAGAGGCTTATCATTAATTTCGTTATTATCTTGGTTACATGATGAGCCAATAATAATAAACAGTAATATGAGAATCTTTTGAATATTGATCATTTGCTAGTTTATTTTATAGATGATAGAACTGTATTATTTATCTGGATATTGTATTTAGTTCGTAAACTTTTTATCCATTCTCGATCTAAATAATCTTGATAATCTGAAATAACTAAACCTTTACATTCATTCAATTTCTTTACTTCAGGTTTTATTTTTTCACCCTTATTAATTATATGTTTTGTATCTAGCCCATTAGATTTAATATTCCATATTAAATAATCCACTACTTCATTCTCGCCTTGCTCAAAAATATCCGTTTCTATTTTCAACACTTCATCTTCAGTATTAATCTGTTTTAATAAATCATCATTAGTTATTTTATCTCCAAAACCTTTTTTATTTACAATCTTTAAGACTTTCTTATATACCAGCTCACTTGAACAAAAATAAAGAGATCCTTTCCAACGTTCATCCCACATATAATTCTTTTTATGTTGTTTGTAATAACTTTTAAGTCCAACTGAATCTTCCACAGCCATAGACCATACTAACTTATCAGTTATCTCAAAAAGCAACATACCATCATAATATTCTCTTAATAAATATTTATAATCCGGGTATTTTTCTTGAAGTCTCGATTTCTCGATTAATAAAATCTTATTTTCTAAAAATTCATCGTAAAGTAATTTGTAATCAAATGGCCTAAGATTCTTATTGCCTTTTTTTGCTTTAATATATTCTACAAAATCATTTTCAGTGTATTTTTTATCAAGGAATGAAAATAATGTATTATTTAAATTTGCATTTTCTGTTATATATTTTTGCTTTAGAATAAATACATTTCCAACCGTATCATAACTAACCGGATGATTTTCTTCAACTTCTATGAGATTATACTCTTTTTTTAGATTACTTATTAGTGAATGGCGTGCAACTTCAGATCTTTTGTCTTTTGAGACTTTCTTATTTATATCACTTAACGCTTCTTCGTAAGTTGGAATTTCTTTTCTATCAATCCTTTTAACTAAATGCCAACCAAAGCTCGTCCGAACAGGTTGCGATATTTCACCATTTGCTGTTAATTTAAATGATGCATTTTCAAATTCCTCGACCATTCTCCCAGCACCAAACCAAGGTAATTCGCCGCCATTTCTTGCTGATCCCTTATCATCGGAATATTCTTTGGCTAATTTGGTAAAATCTTCACCTTGTTTAGCTTTATGATACAGCTCATTTATTAATTGTTTTTTTTGATTTTCAACTTCTGGACTAGTTCCTCTAGGAACAGTCAACATAATATGAGCAACTTTAACCTGCCCTCTTGCTTTTCTTTTATCAGTAACCTTTACAATATGATAACCAAAACGGGTTCTAACAGGTTTAGTAATTTCCCCTACTTCTGATTTATATACTGCGTTTTCAAAAGGATAAATCATTTGAAAGACAGTAAAATATCCTAAATCTCCACCATTACTTTTAACTGAAGGATCATCTGAGCTTCCTTTAGCAACACTCTCGAAAGGTTCTCCCTTTAAAATTCTCCGTCTTATATCCATAGCTTTTTCATACGCCGTAATTGTATCAATAGGTAATGCATCAAAGGAGAGTTTTACTAATATATGACTTGCCCTAACATCATATTGCATTCTTTCATATGCTTCTTGAATAACTCTTTTATTTGCTTTTTCATCAATAAGATAAGGACTCGCTAATTGATTCTTATAACCTTCAAATTCACTAATAAATGCCTTTGTAGTATCAAATCCCAACTTTTCAGCTTCAAAAACTTTAAGTTTAAAATTTATAAAAAGATTGAGGTATTCATCTACTGATGTAACTTCACCTGTTGATAAATTAGTTTTATTCTTATTATATATTCTTTGAAATTCTTCTTTTGAGATTTTTTTATCATCAATAGTTAATAAAATTTCTTCATTAAGTCCCTGTGAAATTGAACTATAAGCTATTAGTGCGGTACAAATTATTAAGCATATCTTTTTCATGAACTTTGTTTTAATTCAAATAATTTTATTTTTAAAATTGTCGGCTATAATTTGGTGCTTCACGAGTAATTGCAACATCGTGAGGGTGACTTTCTGCAACACCAGCATTCGTAATTTGAACAAACTTAGCTGTCATTAGTTTTTCAATATTAGACGCTCCACAATAACCCATTCCTGCTCTTAATCCGCCAACTAACTGATATATGACTTCAGCTAAATTACCTTTGAATGGAACTCTTGCTGCAATTCCTTCAGGTACTAATTTACTTATATCATCCTCAACATCTTGGAAGTAACGGTCCTTTGAACCGTGTTGCATAGCTTCAATGGATCCCATTCCTCGATAGGATTTAAATTTCCGTCCATTATAAATAATAGTTTCACCAGGCGACTCTTCAGTACCTGCAAATAAAGATCCTGCCATCACAGTATGTGCTCCAGCAGCAATTGCTTTAACAATATCACCTGAATAACGCAATCCACCATCACCTATTACAGGAACACCTGAACCTTTAATAGCACTAGCAACTTCGTAAATAGCTGTTAACTGAGGTAATCCAACTCCAGCAATAACCCTTGTTGTGCATATTGAACCAGGACCAATTCCAACTTTTACAGCATCAGCTCCTGCTTCTACCAATTTCTTTGCAGCTTCACCAGTTCCAATATTTCCGACAACAACATCAATGCCCTTAAACTGTTTTTTCACAACTTTAAGCATATCAATCACTCCTTTTGAATGTCCATGAGCTGTATCTATTACGACAGCATCAACACCAACCTTTACTAAAGCTTCTACTCTTTCTAAAGTATCAGTAGTAACTCCTACACCTGCCGCCACTCGTAATCGTCCTTTGGTATCTTTGCAAGCCCAGGGATTATCTTTTACTTTAGTAATATCTTTATAGGTTAGTAAACCAATTAATTTATTTTTATCATCAACAACAGGTAGCTTTTCAATCTTATGACGTTGCAATATCTCAGATGCTTTTTCGAGATCAGTACTTTTATGTGTAGTAATTACATTCTCCGATGTCATTACTTCATTAATTTTCTTATCCATTTCTATTACAAAACGTAAATCACGATTTGTAACAATACCAATTAAAGTATTATCAATATCCACTACTGGTATACCTCCAATCTTATACTCTTTCATAAGATTTAAAGCATCACCAACAGTATTATCCTTTTTGATTGTAACTGGATCGTGAATCATTCCACTTTCGGCACGTTTAACAGCTTTTACATGTTTAGCTTGCTCTTGAATACTCATATTTTTATGAATAACACCAATTCCTCCTTCACGAGCAATTGCAATTGCTAATTCCGCTTCAGTCACTGTATCCATAGCAGCAGATACAATTGGAATATTAAGTTTAATATTTCTAGAAAAATGAGTCGAAACATCCACATTACGTGGAAGTACTTCCGAATACTGAGGAACTAACAATACGTCATCAAATGTAAGTCCTTCAAGCGCTACTTTATCTTGTAAAAATGACATTTTAATATAGATTTTTGTGTATTTTTAAAATTGTGCCAAATTACAAAAAATTAGCTTAATATCAGGTGAAAATCTTATAATAACGATAGATTTGATTTTTTTAACATTTTTTAATCTTCATTAAATATTTTGTATCTTCCGATTGTCAATGAATAGATACGAACAAATATTAATTAAGTATTGGGGCTATTCAAAGTTCAGGCCATTACAAGAGGATATTATTCGCTCCGTAATTGAGGGAAAGGACACTTTAGCTTTAATGCCAACAGGTGGTGGAAAATCGATTACTTTCCAGGTTCCTTCTATGGCTAAAGATGGTATTTGTATAGTTATTACTCCCTTAATTGCTTTAATGAAAGATCAAGTTGAAAACTTACATAAAAGAGACATTAAAGCAGTTGCGATTTATTCGGGAATGACTAAAAATGAGATTGAAATTGCCCTTGACAATTGTATATATGGAAACGTTAAATTTCTATACATATCTCCAGAGCGAATAGCAACAGAGATTTTCAAAATCCGAGTAAAACACATGAGTGTTAATCTTATTGCAATAGATGAAGCACATTGTATTTCAGAATGGGGATATGATTTTAGGCCTTCTTACTTAAAAATTGCAGATTTGCGCGAACTAGTAGGTGATGTTCCTTTTCTTGCATTAACGGCAACTGCTATTCCAAAGGTTGTTGAAGATATTCAGGAAAAATTAAATTTTAAAGAAAAAAATGTTTTCAGAAAAAGTTTTGAGCGAAAAAACATTGTTTATCTGGTTCGCGAAATAGATGATAAACCAAATTATTTGATCGATACTTTAAATAAAGTTAAAGGAAGTGGGATTATTTATGTACGAAGCAGAAAAGCTACACGTGAAATTGCAATTTTTCTTCAGAAAAATAAGATTTCTGCAGATTACTACCATGCCGGATTAGATAATAAGTTACGTAGTCATAAGCAAAACGAATGGAAAGTTGGGAAAGTTAGGGTTATGGTTGCAACCAATGCATTTGGAATGGGTATTGATAAATCTGATGTACGTTTTGTTATTCATATAGATTTACCTGATAGTATTGAATCCTATTTTCAAGAAGCCGGTCGCGGAGGACGAGATGAAAAGAAAGCAGTTGCCGTACTTCTATATAATAATTCAGATAAAGTTAAAGCTGAACAAAGAATTGAACGAAGTTTTCCGGAAATAAAAGAAATAAAAGCTGTTTACCAGGCTCTAGGAAATTTTTTTCAAGTTCCTTATGGTGGTGGTTTACATTTATCATTCGATTTTATTATTTCTGATTTTGCCAAAAATTACAATTTTAATTTAATTACAATTCTTAGCAGTATAAAAATTCTTCAAAGAGAAGGATATATTGAACTTACTGATGAATTCAACAGCTCGTCGAAACTTCATTTCCTGGTTGGCAGAGATGATTTATATAAGTTTCAAATTGCTAATTCGAAGTTCGATGGTTTTATTAAACTAATATTAAGATCATATACTGGCTTGTTTTCAGATTATGTAAATATTGACGAGAATTCATTGGCAAAAAAGGCTAATGTTGATATTACTATTGTATATAAATATTTAAATAATTTAAAATCTTTGGGAATACTAAACTATATTCCAAAAAAACAGAATCCTTTCATTGTTTTTACTGAAGAAAGATTAGATGATAAGTCACTCCATATTTCAAAAGAGAATTATGAATCTAGAAAAAAGAGCTACATCGTAAGAATTAACGCTATGCTGCACTATGCTTCTTCAAATAATAAATGTAGAAGCCAAATTCTTTTAAATTATTTTGGAGATAAAAATCCTGACCGATGTGGGCAATGCGATGTTTGTACTCGAAGAAACGAACTTGATTTAAGCAAATATGAATTTGATTTAATATTAGAAGGACTTAAAGAGCAACTTAAATATAACTTAGTTTCTATTGATGAATTAGTTGGAAAAGCAAATAAGAATAAAGATAAAACTTTCAAAGTAATTCAATGGCTTTTAGACAATAATAAAATTATTAAAGATAAACAGGATTTACTTACATGGAATTTGGAAGATTAATTAATTTATATAAACCAAATTTAATTCACATTATTCAACTTGAAAAATTACAAATCCATAATTCTTACTACCTTCTTTATACAATGCAAACAATTGATTATCATTTAATTTTAAACTCACAAATTCTTTGCCCTTATCCTCATATTCAAAGATCTTTTCAGGTTTTTCGGCATCTGTAATATCAAAAATTTCAATATATTCCTCACCTGCAACATAAAGATAATTTCCATAAATTAGTAATTCAGTTGCTTTACCCTCAGTTTTAATATTGTCTACTTTTAAGGGATATAATGGTAAACCTACATTTAATATTGTAAGGCCTTTAGAATCATGAGCTAAATATCCAGTATTACCTCTAATTTCAATTTTATTTGACTTATTGTCTGTTAAATACTTCTTAGGGAATTCTGCTTGTTTAAATGATGTAAATGGTTCATGAAACATATAAGTTCTTAATCCTCTTTCACCTCCAGAAATAACAACATAAGGAGGAATCACTTGAATATTACGAACAGAAAAATCACGTTCATTATTCCTTGAAACAATTTTAATGTCATTAAAATCACTAAAATCAACAATTTCCATACCCATACCAATATATCCTAGTAAAGCATAATTGTTATATATTTCGGTACAATAAACATCCTGATATCTATAATAAGTTCCTAAGACGAAGGGCATTGTTGGATCAGATACATCTAATATCTTTAAACCTAAAGGACCATATGATAAAAATGCTTTGTTTGCATTAAATTTTATACAATGTGCAATACCATAAACTTTTTTTCTGGACCGTTTCTCATATTCAGTAAATACCGAAAGTTCGGTTATATTATTTATATCTTTTATATTTAAAATATGAAGTCCATGTATTCCCAAAGGAAGATATAGCACGGTATCATTAATATCAAAATTCGACAATTCTACATCCTTTAATTCTGATGAGTATCCAGAAATCGGATAAATATACTGTGCTTCTGATATTGATATAATTGATAAAATATAGAATGATACCAGAATTAATTTTTTCATGATTTAATTTTTAGGCCTTTAAAAATATATAATTAATCATATTTATTCAACGTATACAACTAATCCTTTTAAGTATTCACCTTCAGGATGATAAATATTAATTGGATGATCAATTGGTTGACTCAACTGATGTAAAATTCTTACATTTCTTCCAGTATTAGCAGCTGCAGTAAAAATTGTTTTTCTGAAGTTTTCTTTACTAACCACTTGTGAACAAGAAAATGTAAAAAGTATCCCTCCTGGTCGAATCTGTTCTAATGCTTTTATATTTAATCTTTTATAACCTTGCAAGGCATTATGCAGTACGTTATGGTGTTTCGCAAAAGCAGGAGGATCTAGTATTATAAGATCGTATTTATTATCTATATCGTTTAAAAATTCAAATGCATCAACAGCAAAAGACTTATGTATACTAGTGTCTTCAAAATTTAGTTCAATATTTTCATTTGCAAGATCAATCGCTTTTTTTGAACTATCTACTGAATGTACCAATTTTGCTCCACCTTTCATAGCATATACAGAAAAGCCACCCGTATATCCAAATACATTTAATACTGATTTGTTTTTTGAATATTCCGCAACAAGTTTCCTGTTTTCACGCTGATCAATAAAAAATCCGGTTTTTTGTCCTTCTTCCCAATTTACTTTGAATTTATTTCCATATTCGAGTACAATGTTTTCACTTGATCTTCCGAAAACATAATCATTTTTAGCATTAATCTCTGATTTATACGGAATAGTTGATTCACTTTTATCATAAATTGATGTTAAGTTTTCACCATACAAATCTTTTATCGCTTCAATAATGTGTTCTCTATTTAAATACATTCCTATTGAATGCATCTGAAGCACAGCAGTGCCATTATAATAATCTATAATTAAACCAGGCAAACCGTCACCCTCTGCGTGCACCAAACGATAAACATTATTGTTTTCATTTTCAGCTAAACCAAATTGTCTTCTTATTTGATAAGCTTTATTAATTTTCTCTTTCCAGAAGTTTTTATCGATGGGCTTTTCTTCAAAACTTAATATCCGAATAGCAATTGATCCTATCTGATAATGACCCAATGCTAAAAACTCATCTTTGTTATCAGTAACTTTAACTAAATCGCCTTCGTTCACATTGCCAATAATTTTTTTTATCGCTCCGGAAAAAATCCATGGATGATAACGCCTAGCTGATTGATCTTTACCTGATTTTAAAATTACTTTTGGATAATCCATATTACCTCTTCAATTAAAAATGTTGATTTAGTTTATTGTAAATTTGCAAACATGCCCAGGCGTCTGTTGCTGCATAAATTTGCTGCGCATCGCTAAGTTCTGTTCTCTCCCAATTTGTTACTTGTTGTGATTTTGATATTCTTTTATTAAGTACAATAGCAGTAATTTTTTTTAGGCTTCTAGCTTCTATTCCAAAATCACCAACATAATCCTGTAAATCTAAAAAACTATTTGGTTCGAACTCTGAAATATTTCTTAAAATTTTAATGTCATCATTTATAGCTAAACCTATTTTCTTTACATTCTTATTACCTAATATTTCTTTAATCTCATTGGGTAATCCGATCTTATTTATTCTTATTAAAAAAGCTTGGGTTGCAGTTGTTAATTGTAATAGAGATACTGGATTTACATTACCTTTCTTAAAAGAAGGTCGTGTTTCAGTATCAAAACCTAATATTTTGTGCTCCTCAATTAATGGTAAAAAATAATCTAGTTTATCAAAAGTATCAATTATAAATACACCACCACTGAACTGATACAATGGTAAGTTATTAATTTCATCGTTACTTAAATTCTCAGCAAACATTTACTCCTCTCCTTTTTCTAAATCAGTCTGACGTTTTGTTAAAATCCAGTTTGATGTATCAATATCTTCGTTTTTCTTTTCATCTGTTGTTTCGTTTTCCTCATCCAGATTATCACCACTAAAAACCACAGTGTGAATTGCTTTTAGGGCATTAACAAGTTTTTGTCCCCAGAATTCCTCAAAATTCAATTTACATTCCCATAAGGCATCATTCATGATCTCTTCAGTTCCTACATTATAAAGTGTAACGAAGTTCTTTAGGTCTTGATATATATCGGCTAAATTATCAGAAATTGAAGCTGTACTTTGCTCTACTTGTTCGTGTGTTAACGGATCAAATACCTCTCGATACTCATCATGAAATCCTAATTTCTTTTTAACAGATACTTGAATAAAATTCCACTCCTCCTCAGTTACAAATTTTTCATTTCCATCTTCAAAAATAGTTTCCAGCTTAGGTAAGAGAGAACTTTTCCCATAAATTAAGGGTAATAACTTACGTGCTTTATTAAGAAAATCTTTTTTTGAAAATCTCGATGTATTCTCAACAAATGAACAATATTCATTTACTACAGTAACAAATTCTGTAATATTTTGTGAAAAAACAATATTACTGTCAAATTCATCCATAACTCAACTAAATAAATTCAGAGCAAAGTTATAAAAGATATTCTATTATGAGAATCTTCATAAATTTACTTTCTAAAATAGCACCACTTATCAATTTATAAC
>JBHOSR010000058.1:0-14905 GCA_042584405.1 Bacteroidota bacterium | reverse complement strand
ATATGATGCTGAGTGGGTAAATGTTCAACCGCATTCTGGAGCACAAGCAAATGCTGCAGTTTTTATGGCCATATTAGAACCTGGTGATACTTTTTTAGGTTTAGATTTATCGCATGGAGGTCACTTATCACATGGTTCCCCTGTTAATTTATCCGGTATTTTGTATAGAGCAGTATCATATGGTGTTAAAGAAGAAACTGGAATGGTTGACTATGATATGATGGAAGCAGTGGCTCTCAAGGAAAAACCTAAAATGATTGTAGGAGGATAACCTTCTGCATATTCTCGCGAATGGGATTATAAAAGAATGAGGGAAATTGCTGATAAAGTGGATGCAATTTTAATGATTGATATGGCTCATCCTGCAGGATTAATTGCTGCTGGTTTATTAGATAACCCACTTAAATATGCGCATGTTGTAACTTCTACAACGCATAAAACTTTACGAGGCCCAAGAGGTGGTATTATTTTAATGGGAAAAGATTTTGACAATCCGTTTGGAAAAACAACACCAAAAGGAGCTATAAGAAAAATGTCTTCATTATTTGATTCAGGTGTTTTTCCTGGAACACAAGGCGGACCACTTGAGCATATAATTGCTGCTAAAGCTGTTGCTTTTAGCGAAGCATTAGCTCCAGAATTTAAAGTTTATCAAGCTCAAGTCAAAAAGAATGCTGCTGTAATGGCTAAAGAATTTATTAATAAGGGATATAAGGTAATTTCAGGTGGTACGGATAATCATTCAATGTTAATCGACCTAAGAACAAAATTCCCTGAAATTACAGGAAAAGTTGTTGAAAACATTTTGGTTAAAGCACATATTACTATTAATAAAAATATGGTTCCATTTGATTCACGTTCTCCATTCCAAACTTCTGGATTTAGGGTTGGAACAGCAGCCATAACAACCAGAGGAGTTAAGGAAGATAAAATAGCTGCGATAGTTGATTATCTCGATCAAGTTATTAGTAATATAGATGATGAAGCTAAAATTAATAGTATAGGAAATGATGTTAAAAATATGATGAGTAAATATCCTTTATTTACTTATTAATTGAAGAAACATTAATTTTTATATGAGAGCTACTTAATTTAGTGGCTCTTTTTTTATCCTTAGTTTTTACTTTTATATTTACAGAAACTAATCAATCTATTAAGAAATGGAATGGTATCTTATAGCAGCTGTTATTGGAGTAGGTTTTGTTGCTGGATTTATAAATACACTAGCAGGCAGCGGATCACTCTTAACGCTTCCTTTACTTATGTTTCTTGGGTTACCTGCGAACGTAGCAAATGGTACAAATCGTATTGCAATTCTTTTACAAAATGTAGTAGGTGTAGCTAGCTTTAAAAAACAAAAGGTACTAGATTTTAAGCACGGTTTCTGGCTTGGAATACCTGCTGTAGTGGGTTCTGTAATTGGTGCTCAAGTTGCCATAAATCTTAATGAAGAAATTATGAGAAGGGTTATTGGAGGATTACTTGTTTTCATGTTTTTCATTATTGTATATAAACCTGATAAATGGATTAAAGGAAAAGCCGGAGATGTAAATCCCAAACCTGGAGTTTTACAAATGGTTATTTTCTTTTTTATTGGAATGTATGGAGGCTTTATTCAAGCCGGAGTTGGTTTCTTTTTATTAGCAGGTTTAGTTTTAGGTGCAGGCTTGGATTTAGTTAGAGCTAATGCTTTAAAAGTATTTATTGTTCTTCTTTATACACCACTTGCACTAGTAATATTTATGATAAATAATCAGGTTGATTATAAATTAGGTTTGATTTTAGCAGTTGGTAATATGTTAGGAGCTTTTGTAGGAGCGAAAGCAACAGTAAGTTGGGGACCAAAATTTGTTCGTTATATACTTTTAATTGCCGTTTTTGTATCAGCAATTAAACTATTAGGCGGATTTGAATTAATAAAATCTATTGTAGCTTAAAGAAATAAGTTATTGTACCTTTCTGATAAGCCGGAGCATCTGGCTTTTTATCAAATATTGCCTTTAAAGCTGCTTTTTTTGCAGCATCTAAAAGATTAGCATCAAGAGTAGTACTGCCTTTTACGCCAGCAACAGCATTGGTTACATTACCGTTTTTATCAACAGTAATTTCTACAACAACTTTTCCTTCTATTTGATAATTATAATCTGGTTTGGGTAATGATTCAGGATTTCTTCCATCCAAATTTAAACTATATCCATCTTGTCCCATACTATTGCCACCTGCATGATTTTGAGAATCTACTGATCCTGTAGTTGACCCTTGATTATCTTCACCCTCTGTTTCACCTTCACTTGCGCTATTATCATTACTTCTATTCCGACCAGGGAATAATGCCTGTTCATTAACTTTTTGTTCTACTTTAACTTCTTTTATTTCTTCTTCCTTTGGTTCAGGTTTTACTTCTGTTTTGGTCTCTTCGGTTTTTTCTTTTTTCCCTTGTTCTTCAATTGCTGGTGCTTCTTCATAGTCCTGAGTAATTGTACCGTCCTCAGTAGGTGAAGTTTCTGTTTCAGGAACCGATTCCTGTTTTTCTTCAATTAATTCTTGTTGTGCAGATTCGGAATATTGCGGTTCAACCTGACCAAAACCTTCATCACTATCTCCAAAATTTATTAAAATTCCTTCTTCGTCAGGTAAAGGGAGTGGAGTAGAGTATCCAAAAAACATAAAAATTGCTCCTAAAATTATATGAAAAATAATAGTACCGATTATACCTTTTTTATGTTCCTGGAAATATGACATTTTATTTTGCTTGTGTTGCTAAAATTAACTTCCACTTATTGTCTTTTGCAATATTTAAAATTCTAACCATTGCATGCAAAGGGATATCTTGATCGCAATGTAGTGAGATTGTTGGTTCTTCAATTCCCTGGCTTTGAAATCGGTTTTGTAAAATTCCTTCAATATCTTCTAAAGGGACTTGAGTAGTTTCAATATAATAGCTTAAATCTTCACTTATTGAAATAGTTGTAATTGCTGTTGCCGATGTTTGGTGTGTGCTTTTTGGTAACAACAATTTAAGCGCATTTGGTGCAATTAATGTTGAAGTTACCATAAAGAAAATCAGCAATAAAAATACAATGTCAGTCATTGACGACATGCTAAAATTTGGATTTACTTTACTTCTTCGTTTTAACGCCATAATTGGATTATTTTTATTCAACAGGTTCGTTAAGTAGATCCATAAATTCTGATGTATTTGCTTCTAATTGAAAAACTACTTTTTCAACTTTAGCAACAAGTAAATTGTAAGCTAAATATGCTAAGATACCAACCATTAAACCAGCAACGGTTGTTACCATTGCTGTATATATACCATTTGACAGCAAACTAACATCAATATTATTACCTGCATTAGACATATCGTAAAATGCACGTATCATTCCCATAACAGTACCAAGGAAACCAATCATAGGAGCAGCTCCAGAAACTGTTGCAAGCGTTGGCAAACTCTTTTCTAATTTAGATATTTCTAAGTTTCCAACATTTTCTATTGCTGCATTAATATCATTCAAAGGACGACCAATACGTTGTAATCCTTTTTCGATCATTCTTGCAACAGGACTATTTGTTGATTGACATAACGCAAATGCAGAATCAATTTTATCATCGTGAATATAATCCTTTATTTTATTCATGAAATTAATATCAGTTTGAGATGCTCGTTTTATTGCAAAATATCTTTCAATAAAAATATAAACTGCAATTACTGAAAGAATTACTATTGGGATCATAATCCAACCACCCTTTATAGCAAGTTCCCAGTATGATAATTTTAATTCACCTGCTTCAGCTAAGTTAACATTTGTGCTATCAGCTAAGTTTATTTGTAAGAGCATGAATAAGGTATTCATATTTTTTATGTTTTATCTGATTATTATAACGATTAATAAGAATTATTATTTTTAATTGTATTGCGCAAAGTTACGAAAAACATTAATCGTTTTGCGATTCATTTTTCTTACCGCTAATTCTGTTCCAAAATTTATTCATTAGCTCGGAAAAGGTATTAAACTCTTCTCTATAAAAGATACCAACACCTTGTGTATAAGGAGCATCTTCGTATAGGAGCTTGTCGTTGGATTCATTAAAAGCTTTTAATCGAAGTTTGCCACTTTTATTTAATTTAACATCAATATTAAAATCGCCAACAATATTACTAGCTTCTTCAACCGTTTGTCCTCCGTATCCAACATTACCATTTATGCTTACTCTATCATCAAGTAATTGTGTAGATAATGCTACTTCAACCTGGTCTTTTGAAATTTCATCACCAGGACGATAGTTAACCCCAATATCCCATTCATCACTAATTTGTGATAGCCAATGGCTTAACTGATTGGATAATAGTTCGCTGGTTGTAACCGTTCCAAGCCCTGCTGTACTTGCACCAGTTGAAAAATTACTCTCTGTTCCGGTTTGTTCTCGCATAAATGAATTTAAAACAAGCAAAGATAGAAACTGTTTATTTAGTTTTTCTTCTGTATTAACTGCTGTTCTTACTAATGTCTTAGATTCTTCGTCAGCTGTAGGTAAATTTATATCAAATCGTATATCAGGATTCATCAATCTGTTTGTAAGATAAACCTGGCATTCAACAGGTATACGTTTTTTGAAATCGTCACTAGAATAGTAGGAACCACTTGTATCTACAAGGCTATTTAATGAAGTTTTTAGACCGTAATTAGCTTTAATGTCAATTGTTGCATCGTATGGTTCACCATTCCAAATAATATTTCCTCCGCGTTCAATTTTAAATTTTTTATTAATTACATTCTGTAATGTGAACAGGTAATCTCCATCTTCTATTGAATAATCACCGTACATTTTGAAATCATTATTATCATCGATTTCCATTTTAATACTACCTTCACCTTTTCCTCGTATTATATCGCCTATTTTTGAATCAAAAATGAGTAAGGCTTCAGCATCTGGTGTGACTTCTAAATCAAAGTTTAAACCAAATCCACTGTAATCGTAATTATATTCAGATGCAATAATTTCAGTTTTTTCTTTGTTATTTATAAACGATACAAAACTTTTTTGATTAGAATCTTGAAAACGAGTTAATGGAATATTAATTTTCGTATTTTGATCAGTTTTAGCAGAAATATCAACAAATGTATTTTCTCTGTTACCTGTTATATTAACAATGCCAGTCATAAAAGCGTTTCCATAAAATGCATCATTGTCTTTACCAGTAGTATTTAATGAATGAACTCCATTTGCATTAATATTGAAATTAAAGCTAATATCTTTTCTTGGACCAAACTTCACATAACCGTTTGTTAATCCAATATTTCCGTAGGTGTCAAGAGCATCAACATCTTTAAAAATAAGTGAATTGTCTTTAACAAAAACCTCAGTAGTAAAATTGTATCTTGTCTTAATATAATCAATTGTCATTGCAGCATTTTGCATGTATAAATTACCGTTAAAACTTGGTTTTTTTAGTGTCCCAGTTACTAAAACCGTACCATCACTTATTCCGGAAACATTTGAAGCAAATCCTCCTAAGTATGGATTCAAAACATTTAATCCTAATTTATCTAGTATGATATTAAACATTATGTTTTTATCATTTGGATAATAATTACCTGAAATATTAACCATTCTTTTTTCTTCGTGTAATGTTGAAGCTTCCATTTGAATAGCTTTGTCTTTTTCAAGCCATCTACTATAAATTTGAGTTAGTCCAAACTCTTCATTATTTAAAATTAGATTATCGATTTCGAGATCAGCATAAAACAAAGGATTATTAAAAATTCTTGAAAAGTTAGCTTTACCGTTAATTATTCCTTCAAACACCAACTTTTTTTCTCTAGTAATAATATTTACATGTGCAAGATTTAAATTTCCAAAATCGAAAAATAAAGTGTCATTTGGATTCTCTGAAGCTTTTCCACTTATCATAAAATGCTGATTACCATGATTTATGTTAAATCTATTAAAAGCTATTGAGGTAGTGTCAATTATGATTTGAGATTTGTTTATATACCAAAGAGAATCTTTGACAATTATTTGTGATGGTAAAATAGTGACTTTAATAGAAGGTTCACCGAACGGTTTTCTCTGATTTATTGAAGTTGATGCTAGAATCTTTCCAACATAATCAACAGTATCATTATTGTTCCAATCTAATTTAAAATCAATATTATTTTTATGTGTTAGTGAAGTTGTTTTAAAATTATCTAGTTTAAAATAATTATTTAATAAAAAACTTTTACATTTTGTTAAAATGGTAAAAATACTATCATTTGAAAAAGTTGATACGCTTAAGTTGTTAAAAGTGTGTTGATTGTATTTTATTTCATTTGCATGTGCATTTAACGTTAATCGTTTTTGTGTTGAATTATAGTTAATTTTAAAATTAGCACTATCTGAAAAGAAAAGATTTGGAATAAAAAACTGGCTTATCAGATTTGTTTTTTTAAGATATAAGTCCAAACTGAAATTATTATTATAATCTAAAGTTAATGTATCGGTTGGATTTTTTACTAGAGCAGGTAAATAATTAAAATACAGATTCTTAAGTGACTGTATAAGAGTACTTGATTTGTATGTTCCAACAAGCAAAGCATCTATATAATCGGATTTTAATTCTATTCTATGTGTATCTGCATATTGCTCCGAAATAAGCTCCAATGTATCAAAAGCCATTTCGGTACTAAGTTTAATTAATTTGGTATTAGTAAATTTAATTTCTCCTACCGCGTTGTCAATATCAATACCTACAAAGTTTGCGGCTACTTCAAAGGATAAATTTGCTGTGGTATCTTTCTTATCAATGTTAAGTCCATGCAAGTTAGTATTTGGCACTGAAGCATTAAACTTAAAGATTGGGATTTCTTTTGAGAAATCTATTCCTCCTTGAAAATCAATTTGAATATTAGGATCAGATATACTAAAATACCCATCATAAGTTTTTTCTGTTAAATAACCATCTAAAAGAATGTTCTGGTAATTATAATTATTAATTTCTATGTTGTGAATGGTTCCTTTAGTAGTTGCCTTTACTGATTTATTCGTTCTACTAGATCCTACAATTTTAGCATCCATATTAATTTTACCAATTTTATCAGTTCCCGGAATAAGTTCCCCAATATTAAAATTACTGGTGGTTAAATTACCACTAAATGAAAGTGTTTTTGATGTATCTGGTTGTAATGAAAGGTCTGTAGAAATATTCCCAAGATCTGAAGTGAATTTTCCATAAGTTACAAAATCGTCGTAAAAACCAGCAAAGTTGCCTTTATAGCTTATAACACCCAATTTATTAAAGTTATCAGGAATTGAAAAACGATTGTTCACTTTTATAAATTTATTGATGATCTCAAAATCTTTTGCTGAAGTAGTTAATTTTTTAAAATCAACAAACATGAACATTTCCTTATGATTAGGTAAACCCGATAAATTAAAATCAGTAATTAGTTCTGTTTGTTCACCAATATGAAATTTCACATCTTTTCCTTTAAATGTGCTTAATTTACTATGAACTCTACCTGAAAGAACTGAGTTTAATGAAATGTTTTTGAATATTGGAGTAAAAAAACCAATATCGATAAAACTTATATTTGATTCTTTCAATACAAAATCCAAATAAATGTTCTTTGCAAATTGCCTATACTCTTCATAATCATTGTGACGGAAAACTAATGAGTCGGAGTTTATATATGAATATGGTGTTCTGATTTTTACATTTTTAAAAATCATATGCTGCTTACCAATACTCATGTTAAATTTTACATTATAAGCATAAAAACCCGACTTTTCTTTAAATTTTAATTTCTTAGTATAAAAATTAACAACACCATTTTCAATAGTAAGATTTCTTACATCTAAATCTTCAATATAGCATACGAGATCATTAAAATTTACTATTTCAGGCCCTTTCTCTCTTTTTCTTACAGACTTAAAACGAAAAAGGGATTGATGCATTTCAATATTTTCAAATGATATTTCCCACTTCGGTTTACTATCATTTAATGTATCCTTATCTTCTTGTTTTTCAGTTGAGAATCTGAGGTTTATTGGTTGTAATGTATCGAACTTATTAAGATATATTTTAGCATTAATCAGATTTACGTTACTAATATCAATTTGCTTTTGTTTTCTACTGATATTCTTGATATTACAAATTACTTCTTTCGAAAAAAGTAAAGTGTCTTTAAGTTGATCTTCAATATATACATTTTTAAGTACAGCACGATTAAAGAACCTGAAATTTACAGATTCAACTTCAAATTTAGCATTCAAATTATCAGATACTTCCTTAGTAATTTTTTGGGTGAGATAAGTTTGGACTTTGCCATTTTGAAGAATAAAAAAGGCAGTAGTTGGGATTGCAACAATCACCAACATGAAAATGAACAATATTTTATATATTTTTTTAATACTTTTGCCCTTTGGATTCCTAACGCAAAAGAAACAAAAAAAATTATAAATTACTTAAAATATAAGCAATAAATGAACATTACAATACTTGGTATAGAATCATCTTGTGATGATACTTCTGCAGCAATTATAAAAGATGGTTATCTTTTATCTAATGTAATTGCTAACCAAGATGTTCATAAAGCATATGGTGGAGTGGTTCCTGAGCTTGCATCCAGAGCACATCAGCAAAATATAATTCCTGTAGTAGAACAAGCTATTCAAAAAGCAAAGATCACTAAAAATGAAATTAATGGAGTAGCTTTTACTCGTGGGCCAGGACTATTAGGATCTTTGCTTGTGGGAACTTCTTTTGCAAAAGCATTTTCGTTAGCAATGAATATTCCACTTATTGAAATAAATCATTTACAAGCTCATATTTTGGTCCATTTTATTAAGGAGCTTGAAAAAGAGAAACAAATACCAGAATTTCCTTTCTTGTGTTTATTGGTTTCTGGTGGTCATACACAAATAGTTACGGTTAAAAACTATCTTGATATGGAGGTGATTGGTCAAACTATTGATGATGCCGCAGGCGAAGCTTTTGATAAATGTGCAAAAGTTATAGGATTACCTTATCCTGGAGGACCTCTTATTGACAGAAATGCGAAGGAAGGGAATCAAAAGAAGTTCACATTTAGCAAACCCAAAATAAAAGACCTTGATTATAGTTTTAGTGGTTTAAAGACTTCGTTTTTATATTTTATTCGCGATCAAATTAAAGAAAATCCTCAGTTTGTAAAAGAAAATATGCTGGATTTATGTGCAAGTATTCAATATACTATTATTGAAATATTAATGAATAAACTTGAAAAGGCAGTAAAACAAACTGGAATTAATCAAATTGCAGTTGCTGGAGGTGTATCAGCAAATTCAGGTTTACGAAATGCGCTAAAAAATAGAGCTTTGGAATTGGGATGGAATACCTTTATTCCAGAATTTAAATTTACAACTGATAATGCTGCAATGATTGCTATAACAGGTTATTATAAATACTTAAATAATGAATTTGCTTCTCAAGAGATTGCACCTTTAGCAAGATTTCCTTTTTAATTAATCAAATCAAGTTTTTTTACTAATCCTATATAAAGGAGTTGAAAGTATAATTATTAATGCAATTAATGATAGCCCTAAACCAATTCCAAAATTATCAGCTAATAATCCTATTAAAGGTGCAATAATTGCTGCAACCAGACTTTTAGCTTGTGAGTTAGTCGACAATGCTGTTGCTAGTATTTCATCTTGGTACAATTCACTAACATAGGCAACCCCAATTGGATTTCTTAGATTCTCAATAAGGTATATAAAAATGTAAAAAACGATAGATATAAAATAAAAGCTATAATGATAAAATAGACCACTTAAAAAGGCAAAGATAAATCCTATATACATGGTAACATTTAAAGCAGTTTCCATTGATTTTAATTTATCTTTTAATTTACCGGCTTTACGTGATGCTATCGAAGTAAGTATATAAATAACAAAATATGATATTCCGATTAATATCGCGGATCTTTGTTGATCTTTTAATGATAAAATAATAGGAATAGATAAAGCAAATGTTTGGATGATGGGCTGTAAGTAATCTTTAATAGCTCTATGAAATCCGCTATGAACAGATAGATTAGTGATAGCCTTTAAGATTTGTTTGTTTTTAAATGAAAAAATAAAGTCGCGAAATACTTTAAAAGTTTTTTCTTTAATTTTTTCAGCTTTAAGACTGTATTGATCTCCATCTAATTCTTTTGGATACGTAGAAATTAAAAATAGATCAAGGAGATAAGGAATAGTCGAAAATAAAAAGATTGATTTATAATTCCCTGTATAAAAAACGATGGACGCAGCTATTAATGATGATATTGCAGAACCTATTTGAGACCATGATCTTGTATGTCCGTAATAGTGAGCACGTTGATCTTTCCACTCTTTTATTCTTAAATAATCAAAAATCATTGCTTTGTGAGTTCCTGTTCTAAAAGAATCACCAATAGCATAAAAAACAATAGCTAATATAAAGAGTGAAAAAGAACCGGATAAATAAAAAACGATAAAGGATAATATATAGAATAAAAAAGACACTATAAGTGATTTCTTTCGACCAAAAACATCAGCGGCAATTCCAGAAGGAATTTCAAGAATATTAATAAGTATTTCGCGGGTAGCATATATTATTCCAATTTGAAAAAAGGTAATTTCCTTTTCGAGAAAAAATAGAATCAGAAATGGTTCAAAGAATCTCAGATTCTTGAAAAATCCATATAAGCAGAATTTATAGTATTGATTGTCTTTCTTGAAAGCAATTTGCATTCGGTAAAATTAAAATGGCACAATTTTACTTTGTGCCATTAATCAAACTTAAATTTCTTTATTGATGTTTTTTGAGAGATCGCATTGCAATAAATATGGCACCAATTAGTAATACTAAGAAACTTATTGCAAATAAAGCTTGTCGTTTAACAATTTTAAAAATTGGTGCATTTTTATTAGTAATATCTGTAATTATTGATAAGGCAAAATCAGGTAATCGAGTAGAAGGATCTTGTTCAATGTACATAAACTCAGCATCTAACTTTTGATCCTTGATATTGAAATTGGCCTCCTGATCTGCTTTGTGAATAAATGCATTGGATATCAAGCTGTCCGGAACATATCTGTTTAAAGCTTCATCAATTAACGGAAACTGATATTCTGTATTTCCAAACCAATAATTTACCGATAATATATTTGTATTTTCAGCTGTAATTTGTTTCAATCTGTTTATAAACATTTCCATAATCTTATCTGCTACTTCTGAGTAACTGCCAATTTCAATCAAGTATTTACCATCCTTAGTTGCTCTATAAGAATATGACTTTAATCTTTTAGTTGAAGATTCAAACTGAAATCTTTCGGCAAAAAACGCTTTTGACTTTAATATTCTATTTAAGTGATTAATTCTATCTTCACCAAATACTGAGAAATCTAAACCCCAATCGGGAGTATATGTTGTATTCACAACAACATTATCTTGAATAATATATAAATCATGAAAAGTTGAATCTAATCCCAAAGATTTTAACTGCGCATTTAAGTTTTCTGATTTTAGGTCTATATTTACATTCTCAGTAAGATCTTCTAAAGCATCCTTCTGTGCATCATAGAAAGATTTTTCAAATGTTTTTAAGGCTGATACCTGAAAATCGCTAATACCGGTAATTTCATTTCTTATTTTTTGTCTTAGCTCATTTTCACTTTTTATTTGGATATTAATGGTATCTTGTACAGTAATTATAGCTAAAACAATATTCAACAAAAGAACAATTACTGTAACTTTTATAAATAGAAGCCTATAAATCGATTTGCGTTTAGAACTTTTGTCCATATCTGAGAATTTAAGATTTTAAAATCGATGGTTAAGTTAATAAAAAAGAAATAAGTTGTAAAGGATTAAACATTTTTTTACATGAGTTTTAATTTTTCATACGGTATATATTTCTATATAAACAAAATTAAATTTAGGAATTTCTGAAATTTCTGTAAATTAGCAATAAAATAAATAATAGCTTATGATAGATTTAAAACAACACAGTTTGTACAAAGCAATGGAGGTTGATACGGTTTTGTCAAGTGTTTTTAATATTTATTTTAAAAAGTTCTTAACGCTGTTTATCTACAGTTTTATAGCTGTTTTTATAATTCAAATAATTTTTTATCAATTAGGATTTTGGGAATTATATAAAATTTCATTGTCAGATCCCAACGAGATTTTGCAGGTTTATTCCAAACTAATGGGTAAAATTGGAATTGTTACAGTCGTCTCTGTAATAGTTTATGGTTTTTTAAATGCATTTCTGGTAAATTATTTAATTAAAAGTGACATAGACCCTAAAATTCCAGTCGGAGATATTTTTGTAGAATCGATTAAAAAATATTCAATTCATATGATTTTCTTTTTGATCTTATCTTCATTAATACTAATTGTCGGAGTATTTTTTGGGATTATTGCTTTAATTATAGGTGCCTTTTTTGCAATGATTTACTTAGGAACGGTGCTTATTCCTGGCGGAGCAATACTAGTTGCAGAAGAAAAAAACGCAATTGATACCATTGGAAGAACATTTATTTTGACTCATAAAGATTTTTGGTCAGTTTTAGGATCATTGGTTTTATTTTTGCTAATTATGATTTTAATTTCAATAATTCTAGCAGCAATTATGGCTATCCCATTTGTAATTATGTTTTTTGAAAACTGGCAGGAATCAGGAAGTTTTCAAGATTTATTTAATACACAAATGTACGATATTGGAATATGGTCAGTGGTTCTAAACTCATTAGTTTCGGCAGTTACTTATCCTTTATATGCTATAATATCTGTTGTATTATATTTCAAGTTGAAATTTGTAGAAGACCAAAAAGCTATCCAACCCTAGAATTAATTATCATTAAAAATTAAGGGCCCTGATATAGGGCCATTTTTATTTTAGAAACTTTTTTTGAAATTGACGCAACCATTTTATAATTCTTTGCATCTACTTTAGTAGCGTCAATTAATGAATGTTTTGTTTCAATACCCTAACCTAAATAATGATGCTGCAACTTAATGCAGTAATTTTCAAAGACGTGGCGGTGTTTAAAAGCACCGCTTTTTTTATTACGCATCTTTTTTTGTCTTTTTTACATCATGGTGTTATATAATTTTAAATAATAATAATATGAAACTAAATCTTCTTTTACTATTTATAATCCCATTATTTTTAATATCATGTGGTGATGATCCCCTTTCAAAATCGGAATTGTTATTAAATAGTTGGATACTCGAAGAAACTACTTTAAACGGAGAAGAATACTATCAGGAGGCTCTTTATTTTAAAGGAGGTGTTTATTCTTTTTATGCAGATCAAACTCTTCAATTTGTTACATCTCAAAACAGCAATATTATTAATGGTACATGGCAATTAAAAGAGTCAGAAACAATTCTTTCAATTGCTTTTTCTGGAGTAATGTATGATTATAAAATTGAAAAAATAAATAGCTCAAGTTTATGGATGTCTATTAGTAATTCTGAAGGAGATTATTTTTTAAAATACAGCAAAGTACTTTTAGAGTAATTTTGTGTATTAGAATATTTTTTGTGAACTTATATTATTGATTGTTGTTTTCAAAAAAACACCAAGTTATAACATGAATCTATGATTGCAATTATATCTCCAGCTAAAACACTTGACTTTAAATCGAATACTCAGACTACTAAAAATTCACAACCTGATTTTTTAAATGATTCTAAGATTTTAATTAACGAATTAAGGAATTATAATCCAAAAGATATTTCCCAATTAATGTCGGTAAATAATCAAATCGCAAGTTTAAACTTTGAACGCTTTTTATCCTGGAGAACTCCTTTTAATATTGATAATGCGAAACAAGCACTTCTTGCATTTCGTGGTCAGGTTTACGTTGGATTAGATGCAAAAACATTAACAGAACAAGATTTGTTATTTGCGCAAGATCACTTAAGAATATTATCCGGATTATATGGAATCTTACGTCCGCTTGATTTAATACAGGCGTATCGTTTAGAAATGGGAATTTCTTTAAAAAATTCTAAAGGAAAGAATTTATACGAGTTTTGGGATACCAGGATAACAGAAGTAATTAATAATGAGTTGAAAAATCATAAACGAAATGTATTGATTAATCTGGCTTCGAATGAATACTTTAAAGCAATTAAATCTAAATTAATAAAAGGAGACATTATCACACCTGTTTTTAAAGAATCGAAAGGAAATGATTTTAAAGTTGTTACGGTTTATGCAAAAACTGCAAGAGGTTTAATGAGTCGATTTATAATACAAAACAGAATAGATAATCCAGAGGATCTTAAAACTTTCGAAATAGGTGGTTATTTATATAATCAAGATTTATCGACAGAAAAGCAATGGGTATTTACAAGATAATATAGTATTAGAAGGTAGTTTATAAAACTACCTTCTAATATTTTGTTTTACTTAGTTCCTCTAATGTAAGAAAATCCACCTTGACCTCCATCACCTCCAGATGACCAAGTTAGGAATTTAATATCAATGTAAATATTGTCAGTAATTAAATGCATTACCATATCTTCTCCAACTAAATCTCCTGGATAACCATCATGCTTCTCAGCCCATGTTCCAAAATTAAGAGTAGATAAATCTGTGGTTGTACCAAATGCCCACTCTGTATCATGTGGTGAGCTTCCAGAATCATCTGAGCCTTCATAAGTACTTTCGATTTTAATATTAAAAATCCCCTTGGAATTAGCTCGAGTGATCCAAACATTGGATGTAATTCTGTCTTGGTTTGCTTCTAATGTCCAATCGGCGCCATCAATTTTAGTAAAGGTTATTTTGCTTTCATTCCAAATGTTGTCAGGAGCCGGATCATCATCTTTACTGCATGAAATAATTCCGACAAAAATTGTGAGTAAAATAATTAATAAAAACTTTTGATTCTTCAT
>JBHOSR010000057.1:0-14967 GCA_042584405.1 Bacteroidota bacterium | reverse complement strand
TCCTTAAATAATAGTTTAGATATTCCCAACGATCCGGTAACTAAATTTGAAAAAACTCAATCATATAAATAAACCAACAAATTAAGAATTAAAATATGTGATTAATTGAATTTTAATCAAAATTGTTTCATTAAATTGCATAACAAATTTTTAATATTTACAACTTGTTAAAATGAAAAAAATAGTTCCACTTGTAATTACTTTATTATTATACTTAGTTTTATCAAATCATGCAATATCTCAAGAAAATAATAATTTAGATTTAACATCTAACACAGCATTAATTATTATAGATATACAAAACTTCTATTTTCCAGAAGGTGCCTTACCACTGTATGAACCTGAAAAAGCGGCTGAAAATGCCAAAAAAGTATTAGACTTTTATCGTAAAAATAAAATGCTTGTAATACATGTTAAGCATAATGCTAGTTCAGGAGCTGAAATTCACGATTTGGTTAAACCTCTCGATGGGGAAAAAGTAGTATCTAAGGATAAAGCTAATGCTTTTGTTGGTACTGACTTGTTAGAGTTTTTAAAGGCAAATAATATCACTAATTTGACATTATGTGGAATGCAAACTCACATGTGTCTTGAAGCTGCAACCAGAGCTGCTAGCGATTATGGTTTTGAATGCATCGTAATTGAAGACGCATGCACAACGAGAGATTTAAAACATGGTGACGAAATTGTAAAAGCTAAAGATGTGCATTATTCAACTTTAAGTACATTAAAAGATACTTACGCAGAAATTGAAACTACAGCAAATTTCGTGAATGCATTAAAATAATTAATACGAATTAAATTTTACATTTATTCTTCGAGCATCGATGTTGGAAAATTAAATCTTTCAAGAATTGATTCGTCATTTAATTCTTTGGAAAGCGCTTTAATAAAGTTTTCCGGAACATCAAATATATCAAGAATTAATAATCCATCGAGGGAATTATTAAACTTCGGATCGATATTAAATCCAATTATTTTTGAGTTTAATTGCAAGTATTTTTTTAACAGAATAGGAAACTTGTATGTTGACTCAATATCAAAAATTAATTTATCGAGTTTAGAAACATCACCATGCTCAGCATCCATAAATAATTCCGTATCGACTTTTTTATCTGGTTTTACAACGAATTTCTTACGCGGTTTAATATATGTTGCTAAATCGATGTTGTAGTGATATTTTTTTACAAACTCAACAATTAATGACTTTGAAAACTTAGAAAAATCGTTGCTAATACTAACCGGACCTATTAAATATCTGTATTCACTATTTTTTAATAATAGGAAAAGCAATCCTTTCCACAATAAGAATAATGGCAAAGGTTTTCGCTGATATTCCTTAACTATGAACGATCTTCCTAATTCAATCGACTCACTCAAATACTTAAGAAAGTCTTTTCTAATTTTAAATAATGAAGTAATATAAAATCCATTTAAACCATATTGAGCAATTATATCCTTTCCCTTTCCTATACGATATGCACCCACAATTTTACTCTCATCCTCGTCCCAAATAACCAACTGATTATAGTAAAAATCATATTCGTCGATATCGATACTACGACCTGTTCCCTCTCCAACCTCTCTAAATGTAAGCTCTCTTAATCTTGCAATCTCATTTAATGTATTTGGCATTTCTGTAGATGGAGCACAGAACACCTTATAATTTTTATTTTCAAACAAAGAATAATTTTTGATCAACTCTTTAATTTCGTTTATTAAGTTTTTACTTTCAACAGGTTCAGCGATAGGCTCATTCTTTTTTATCTTGGGTTGAAAAGATCGAATGTAAAATTTCTTTGCCTCAAGACAGGTTCCTAAGGCATAAGTCCTTGCCCTAAGGTATCTGCCAAAATGCGAAATGTCAGTAAATTCGTTTTGCTCATTTACAGGTATAGGATTACCAATTCTTATTTTTATAGTTTTATTTTTCTTATTAAATAATTCCGATGGTAATTTAGCGGTTCTAAGTACCGGATGTATTTGTCCTAATAAGTGAAAAAGCCAACTATTTGTTCCATGAAAGTATAATGGTATAATTGGCACCTCAGCTTTTTTAATGAACTTTAAAATGGACGATTGCCATTCACGATCTTGTATAATACCTGATTCAGGTTGATGTGATGAAACTTCGCCAGCTGGGAATATTGCTAAAGATTTTCCTTCTTCCAGATGTACAAGTGCATGTTTGATTCCTGCAAAACTTGATTTAGCACCTTTTTTAGTTTCAAACGGATTAACAGGAAAAACAAGATCCTTAAGGGGTTCAATTTTTTGCAAAAGGAAATTACCCATTGCTTTTAAATCGGGTCTTACTTCAGCAAATATTTTTACTAATAATAAAGCATCAATTCCACCAAACGGATGATTGGCTACAATAATAAATGGTTCATCTTTTGGTATTCGTTTTAGATCTTCGTCGCTTACTTCGTAATTAAACTCAAGGTGTTCAATTACCGCATTTATAAAATCAATTCCGCTTTTATTTTTATTTTCAGAATATAAACGATTTAATTTATTCAATTTTAGCAACTGCATTAAAAATTTGGCAAATACTTCTCCTCCAAATTTATCAAAATGAATTGCCTTGGAAATATCTTTTGATGATACTAAATGCATATTTATCGATTGGTTTAGTAAACAAATATAATTTTTATTCTTTTATTGTTGTTTTAATCCAAGAAAAAATCATAAACAGTTTTATTGTTTATGAAACAGAAATAATATTGCTTTAGGAAAAGTAAAGAAGCTTTCAAAATTAGTCTATATTACTTAAAAAGAATATCCTTTCAGTGCTTTTTTATTTGCCAACACAGAAAGTATTTTGTTCTCATTTTCTGTAAATTACATTTTCTAGGGACATATAAGATACAAATCAAGCACTTATTAATAATGAGTTTATTTGTGTTGTTAGATAGAAATTAAACTTTAATATCTTTGTTAAATTATTTTAAGAAAAATTACAGAGATGCGAAATAGATTGTTATTTATTGATACGGAGACTGGAGGATTAGATCCATATAGGCATTCACTATTATCATTAGCAATGGTTGTTTGGGAGGATATGAAGATTATTGATTCACAAGAAATCCTAATTAATGATGGAATACTTTCAGTTACCGAGGAGGCTTTATCTATAAATAAAATTGATATAGAAAAGCATAAGCAAACAGCAATCTCCCCATCTCTAGCTATTGAAAAAATATTACAATTTATCAGTAGACACTTTCCTCAGCAAGGAAAAATTACCCTAGCTGGTCATAATGTTCAGTTTGATGTTAGTTTTTTAAGACTCCTCTTTTCAAAAAATAATGAAGATCTCAGTAAATTTTTCTCACATAGGATCATTGACACTTCTTCAATCCTATATTATCTCTACCTAACAGGCCATATAAAGAATAAGGCAATTTCATCTGATGAAGCCTTCGACTACTTTGAAATTAAAGTTGAAGGAAGACATACTGCAATTGGCGATGCAATCGCAACTGCACAACTATTTACAAAATTACTTAATCTTACAAATAAGAGATTTTAGATAATCCACCATACTGTTGTATCATGATATAATAGGAGATTGAATTATGAACAATGATTAACTATTTTGTTGATAATTTTACGATATTTTAAACTTTGGAGGTCGAAATAAAAACTATTTTTGAAGACTGTAAAATCTAAAAACCAAAAAAATGGCACAACAATATTTAGATCATTCAAAGGCAATTTTAACATCAAATCGTTCAAATTTTAAAGGCGGAAGCAAAGGTTCTGGAATTATTTCTTTATTTGGATACCAAAACGAATACGACCTTAGAGAAGGATATCCTTTATTAACCACGAAAAAGATGGCTACAAGATCTATGTTCCATGAAACAATATGGTTTTTAAGAGGCGATACAAATATTAAGTATCTTGAAGACAACAATGCCCCTATTTGGAGACCCGATGCCTTTCAAAGCAATCTTCCTGGAATGCAAAAAGAAGGAATTTTTCCTGAAAATATAGTAAAATATTCACCTGACTGGGACACAGCGATGAAAGAATATGGACAGAGAATAAAGGAAGATGCTGAATTTGCTGAAAGATGGGGAGATGCTGGTCCTATTTATGGAAAACAGTGGAGACGATGGGAATATTATGATCACGATAAAGGACAGTTTGTAGAGATTGATCAACTAGGAAAAATGATTGAAGGTCTGAAAAAGAAGCCAACTGGAAAGAAACATATTGTTGATTCGTGGAATCCTGGTGATACACCCAATATGTCTTTACCTCCATGCCATGTTCTTTACCAGGCAACAGCTAATGAAGAAGGAGAACTGGAATTACAACTTTACCAAAGATCATGTGATCAATTTTTAGGCGTTCCTTTTAATATTGCTAGTTATGCTGCTCTTACGCATGTAATTGCTCAAGAAGCAGGGATGGTTCCAAAAACATTTATCCACACTTTTGGAGATTCACATTTTTATGCTGGTATTGGTAAAAGAACTCAATGGCATAAAGAAAATTTCAAGGAATTTCAAAACAAAGTTCGAAACGTTTCTGCAAGAGAAGAATATCTTGATGTTGTTGAATGGATCAATAAAAATGCTCCAAGTGACGGAAATGAAGAAAAATACGATCATGTTACAGCAATTCTGGAACAAATGTCAAGAGCACCTAAAGCTATGCCTACATTACGTATTGCTAAAAAACCTTTTGATCAACTTACTATTGATGATTTTGTTATTGAAAACTATGATCCTCATCCTCCAATAAGAAGGAATATGTGTGTTTAATCTACACTACTTTGGAAGAATTAGTTTTCGCAATACCCACAGTTGAGCTTTGGAATATATTGCCTTATAAAGAGAAAGGTTTAATATATGGTAATAGTGATATATTGAATAGGATTGTTCAAAATGGTTTGTTTCGAAAAAGAAAGGAATTAGAAGAAGACCCTGCTTTTAAACAAATTATTCCGTATGCTGTAATTTCAAATAAGGACTCATATTACCTTTTTAAAAGATTATCGGGACAAGCAGAAAAAAGATTACATAATAAATTTACTTTAGGAGTTGGTGGGCATATGAATCCTACCAACTCTATAGAATTGAATGAACAGTATCCATTAGATGAATTAAAAAGAGAATTTTTTGAGGAGCTAAAATTATTAGATGGATGTTTAATTGAGAAAATAGATTTTATTGGTTTTATAAACGATGATACTATATCAGTTGGCAAACATCATATAGGATTTTTATATCGTATCCAACTGTCAAATAAAAATCTTGTTATTAATGAGAGCGATAAAATGTCAGCAAATTGGATTGACAAAAAAGAATTTCCCAAATTTTATAATGATTTGGAAAGCTGGTCAAAAATGGCATTTGATTATTTTACTACATCATGATTGCTTATCAATGTAGTTGACTATATCAAAATCTTTTGCTTTTTCTTGTGAGTTTAGATAAAGAGGATGATGTGGATGTCCATTCTTAGATACCTTCCCAAGGTTTAGCCATCGGCATTTTTTATCTAGAGTTAAATTGTAAATATCAGACAAACATCTACGCAAATAATTTCTTTTTTCAATGATTGTACCCCAAGCGGCCCAAATATCGACTTGAGTTTCATTTAAGATGGAATTTATTTCAATTAAGTTCTTTTTATGAATCTCTAAATCAATTTCTAGATGTAAATCATTTGGATTAGTTGCTCGCTGTGGATAAATGTTTATCATTATCCAGCTATCATATCCATTGTTTAATGTCAGTCGTTGTACTGATCTTAAGGTATTATCCAACTTTTCGGGTTCTGCTGTACTAGGATTTATACCAACACATAGTAGTGGTTTTTGGCCCTTTGTCCCTAATAAATATCTTACCTGATTATTATAGTCAGGCTTGTAAATCCATTTATCTGCTTCGTAGTTCATGTTTCAAATATACAGATACACCTGAGTTTTAACTATTCGATTTATCAAATATTCTACTTTCCTATACAGAAGTTCTTAAAGATATTACCAAGCACCTCATCTGTTGTAATTTCTCCAGTAATTTCACCTAAATAATGCAAAGTCTCGCGAATATCCTGTGCTAAAAAGTCTCCAGTAATTCCTGATCTTAATCCATCAATGGCTCTCTGAAGTGATTCTGAAGCTTTTTCTAGAGCCTCGTAATGTCGCACATTGGTAACAATTACTTCGTTATGTTTCAAAGCACTTAAATTTACTACAGTTAATAATTCATCAATTAACTGATTAATGTTTTCACCCGTTTTTGCTGAGATCTTTACCACAGCATCTTTATCACGCAATAATTTGTTAAAATTGTATTCTATGGTAGCCTGGTCAATTTTATTAACCACAACAATTAATTTTTTATCGCTATCTCCTATTTTATCTTCAACAGTTTTTACCGCTTTTTCAATATTCCCAGTATCTTCAGTTGCATCAACAATTAATAATACAATAGATGCTTTTGAAATACGATCGTAAGTACGTTCAATTCCAATGGTCTCTATAGTATCAACCGTATCACGTATTCCAGCGGTATCAATGAATCTAAAAGCTACACCTTCAATATTAATAACATCTTCAATTACGTCTCGGGTTGTTCCAGCAATTTCTGAAACAATAGCTTTTTCTTCGTTTAAAATTCGATTTAGAAGTGTAGACTTTCCAACATTGGTATGCCCAACAATGGCAACAGGAACACCATTTTTAATTACATTACCTAAGTCGAATGATTTTAGTAGTTTTTGTATTAGGATTTGGATGTTATTTAAAAGATCATCTAATTGTTTTCGGTCGGCAAATTCAACATCTTCCTCGCTAAAATCTAGTTCCAGTTCCAACAAAGAAATAAAATTTAAAAGTCGGTCGCGCAAATTTGCAATTTCACTTGAAAATCCACCACGCATTTGTTGTATGGCTACTTTATGTGATGATGCCGATGAAGATGCAATTACATCTGCAACCGCTTCTGCCTGCGATAAATCCATTTTTCCATTAATAAATGCACGTAACGTAAACTCACCCGGTTTCGCTAAACGGGCACCATTTCTAATTAGCAGTTGAAGTATTTGTTGCTGAATATATACTGAACCGTGACATGATATTTCTACAACATCCTCTCCAGTATACGAATGAGGATTTTTAAATAAGGAAATAACTACTTCATCAATAATATTTTCTCGATCTATTACAGTTCCATAATGAATTGTATTTGCTGGTTGATCAATTAATCGTTTATTGGTATTTGTTTTAAATATTTTATCGCATAATGCAACACTTTCGTCTCCACTTAACCTTATAACAGCAATTGCACCGTTCCCCTGAGGTGTTGAAATAGCGCAAATTATATCGTTATTTATCATATTTAATTTCTTTATACCTAAAACAATCTACTACATGATCATTAATCATTCCAGCACCTTGCATAAATGCATAACAAATTGTTGATCCAACAAACTTAAATCCATGTTTCTTTAAATCCTTACTCATTGCATCAGACTCTTTTGATGTTGCAGGAATTTCTTTTAACTCTTTCCACTTATTTATTATTGTCTTGCCTCCCGTAAATGACCAAATATACGTATTAAAAGATCCAAACTCATTTTGTACTTTTATAAATGCTTTTGCATTGCTCACGGTTGCATTAATTTTTAATTTGTTACGAATAATTCCAGCATCTTGTAACAACAAATCTATTTTACGTTGATCATATTCTGCAATCTTATGATAGTCGAAATTATCGAAAGCCTTTCTAAAATTTTCTCGTTTATGTAAAATAGTACTCCAACTTAAACCAGCTTGAAAAGTATCTAAAACCAAAAATTCAAAAAATTTCTTATCATCATGAACAGGAACTCCCCATTCTGTGTCATGATATTCAATATCTAAAGGCTTTTTTGGCCAGCTACATCTTTGCTTTTCCATATTAATTCCAGATTGGTCCTCTATTTTGGACAGTTTCTAAAAATTTACTTACCGATCGATCAAATGTTTTTTCCACATCATTCGGAAAATAACAAGCGGGTAATTGCATAATGCTTCTGTGATATGCAATACAATCGCAGCATACTCCTTTTTTACTGCATGAGTATGTACAATTACAATTTTCTTTGTTTTGATCTTTTTTACATTCCATTACAACAAAACTTGGTTTATTACAAAAGTAACAGAAATTCATTTTTTGAACAAAATGCAAATCAATATAAAGTTGATTTAAACTAAAAACACTGCTAACTTTTGCCTTTTGCTGCTAAAAGTACAATAATAGCATTAAAAAACCGCCATTGAATTATCAAAGGCGGTTTACTTATATTAAAAATTAAAAATTACAAGCCTAACTTTTTAGCTATATCGGAAGGAATTGCATTTTTATTCACCATAAGATCAATTAATTTAAACTTTATAAAAGCCTCTGACATAAAAATGAATCCATCATATGGATTATCTACATCCCAACTGTTTTTAACCTTATAAAACTTATTTCCGTTTTGATCTTTTGCGATACCAATAATGTGCATTCCATGATCATCGGTAGTCTTATAATTATCAAATTCTTTTTGTCGTATTTCTGCAGTAATCTCTAATTCTTTCAATGGTTTTTCAAAGGAATACAATATTGCCTCTTTTTCTTTAGTAGTTAAACCTGTTAATCTTTCTTTGTCAGTTCCACTTGTTTCTTCATATTTAATATCAGGAACAATAGCTACACCATTCTTCCATGAGAATCCTTTTTCACTAACATCTCCACCCCAGGCTACGGTATATCCCTTATTTATTGAATTATCAATAATTTTATTAATATCATCCAAGGTAACATTATAAACAGTACCTAATGCCCAGTTATCAGGAACCTCAATAATAAACTCTGAATAATAAGGATGATGAGTAAATGATGAAATTTCAACATAATCATCAGGATTAATTCCTGCATATTCAGTAGCGAAAGATTGAGGTGTGTATTCTTTACCATCATAAGTAAACTTCTCAGGTTTTTCACCAAAATAAGCATCTAGAATTCCTTCAAATCCATTATGCCATGCTGTGGTAATTTCTCTGTTTGGATTTTTTATAACTTGCTCAACATATCCTTTTAAAACAGCATCGAATTCACCATGTACAAATTTCTCTGTACCGTAGTTTAATCCTGCGTATATTTCTTCAGGAACAATACCATATTTTTTAATAGCATGTGTAACATCATGGAATCCTCCTCCACCAGCAAAATTTAAGTGACCATGCCATCGAACATATTCAATAGCTTTATCTGAATATGAATGACGAATAATCCAAGCTTCAGATAAATTAACTTCTGGCTTTCCCATTCGAATCATTTCAGATTCTAAAAAAGATAATGCCGAAAAACCCCAACATGTACCCGATCTAAATTGATTTTTTACTGAGGTAGTTTTTAATTCTTTCTCAATGGTAAATTCGTATGCAGGCTTTTTCTCTTCATCTTTAACATCTTGTGCATACATACATATGCAAACAGTTAAAAATATAAAAACAGATAGTAATTTTTTCATAGTAGTGATTTTTTGAATTCTTTACTTAGATATTCAAAGTTAAGAATCGTTTAATATTATACTAAACTTCTATAATTTTTTATTTGAAACTTTCTGCTAAACCCAACTTGGATTTATTTAAAAATATTTATAAAAGAGCATTACAAAGCATTGTATTTATGGTAGTTACAATTAAAACATTAAATAAATTCAGGATTTCAAAATATGTTTATTTTTGAACACAATTATTAACAATAATGCAAATGAATGTTAATACCTAATTTTTGTAGGTAGCAAATTGACGTTTGTCGATAAACGGATGTTTTTATCCCTTTTTATTCTATATTACGCCACCATTAAAAACTCATATTTTATTAACCTAAACTATTTACTTATGAAAAGATTTTTTACTTTTCTTTTTCTACTTATGTTCATCTGTTCAGCATTTGGACAACAAGTTGAAAAACAGACACTCGACAGAAATGGTTATCCAACTTTTGTAAAATTTGATACGAAGGTAAAAGCTGTTTCTAATACTGAAACTAAAGCTGTTTTGTCAAGCTTATTTAATATGACAAAAAATGACGAGTATAAGACAATAAGATCAGAAAAAGATCAAATTGGTTATACTCACGAAAGATTCCAGCAATATTATAAAGGAATTAAAGTTGAACATGGTGTATACATTGTTCATAGCCGTGAAGGTGTAATTGAATCATTAAGTGGTGAATACAAGTTAATTAAAGAAATCAACATTTCACCATCAATTTCCGCAGAAGAAGCAATTGAAAAAGCAAAAGCTTTTGTAAATGCAGAAAAATATATGTGGGAAAATGACGATTCTTATCTTCCAGAAGCTGAATTAGTTATTGTTAAGAATGACTATAACAAGCATCCAAAAGAAGCTTGTGAAATGGTATTAGCATATAAACTTAATATATATGCTATGTATCCATTATCAAGAGCATATGTTTATGTAGATGCTCATACTGGTGAAATAGTTCATAAAAATGATATCATTAAACATGCTGTTGCATCTGGAACTCTTGCTACACGTTATAGCGGTACAAAAACATCAAACACGGATAGTTATGGTGGATCTTACAGACTAAGGGATTATTCTCGTGGTAATGGTGTTGAAACCTATAATATGAATATGGGCATTAATTATTCTGCTGCAACCGATTTTACAGATAATGATAATAACTGGACTGCAGCTGAGTGGGATAACTCAGATAAAGACAATGCTGCTTTTGATGCTCAGTGGGGAGCACAAATGACTTATGATTATTTTAGCCAAACTTATGGTAGAAATAGTTTTGATAATGCTGGTGCAATTATTAAAAGTTATGTTCATTTCGATTTAGTTGAATACGGTTATCCTGACAACGACAATGCATTTTGGGATGGTCAAAGAATGACTTATGGTGATGGAACTTCTTTAGATCCATTAACTACATTAGATATTGCTGCCCATGAAATTGGACACGCAGTTTGTACTTATACAGCTGACTTAACTTATTCTTACGAATCTGGTGCTTTAAACGAAGCCTATTCTGATATTTGGGCAGCAAGCGTTGAATATTTTGCTGCACCTGAAAAAGATACCTGGATTTTAGGAGAAGATCTTGGAATTACTGTAAGATCTTTAGAAGATCCTAATGTTGGTGGACAACCTGACACATATCTCGGAACAAATTGGTATTCGGGTTCAGGTGATAATGGTGGTGTACACTATAATAGTGGTGTTTTAAATCACTGGTTTTATATTCTTTCAGTTGGTAAAACTGGAACAAATGATAATGGTGATAACTTTACGGTTACAGGTATTGATATTAATAAAGCTGCTGCTATTGCTTATAGAACAGAAAGTCAATATTTAACTTCAAGTTCAAATTATGCTGATTGTCGTACAAAATCTATCCAAGCTGCTGAAGATCTTTATGGTGCTGGATCAAATGAAGTAATACAAACAACCAATGCATTTTATGCAGTTGGAGTAGGTGATCCTTATGGTAATCAACCGGCAAGTTATTGTGAATCTAAAGGTTCAGATTTCAGTTATGAATGGATTGCACAAGTTGAAGTTGGCTCATTTACAAAATCATCAAATGGAGCAGCTTATTCTGATTTCACTAGCGATATTATTGATGTAAATGCTGGTCAAACATATAATATTACATTAACTCCTGGTTTTGCTAGTACAACTTATAATGAATACTGGAAAATCTGGATTGATTTTAATAATGATACTACTTTCGATGCTGGTGAATTAGTATTTGATGCTGGTGCACTAAGTAAAACCGCAGTTTCCGGTACTATTAACATTCCTACAGGAGTTTCTGGTATTCGCAGAATGCGTGTTTCTATGAAGTATAATGCTGCGCAAGACGCTTGTGAAACATTCAGTTATGGTGAAGTTGAAGATTACCATGTAAATATTAGTTCTGGAGGAGACACACAAGCTCCAACAACTCCAACTAATCTTGCATCTTCAAATATTACTGAAACTTCATTTACATTAAGCTGGAATGCATCAACTGACAATATTGGTGTTACCGGATATGATGTGTATCAAAACGGAAGTTTATTAGGATCAGTAACTGGAACGTCTGCAAACATTACAGGTTTATCTGCATCTACAACTTATGCAATGACTGTTAAAGCAAAAGATGCCGCTGGTAATATTTCAGCTGCAAGTAGTACGTTAAATGTTACTACAGCTACTCCTGCAGATACACAAGCACCTACTGCTCCATCAGGATTATCATCATCAAATATAACTGAAACTTCATTTACACTTAGCTGGAATGCTTCAACTGATAATGTTGGTGTTACCGGATATGATGTATATCGTAATGGAAGTTTATTTGGATCAGTTACTGGAACATCTGCAAATGTAACAGGTTTAACTGCTGCTACTACTTATACAATGACGGTTAGAGCAAAAGATGCTGCTGGTAATGTATCGAGTGCAAGCAACAGCCTTAATGTAACAACTTTAAGCGGTGGAATTACATGTGCAAATACTGTAACATTATACCCATATGCTGAAAGTTTTGAAAGTGGATTAGGTGTTTGGTTGCAAGACGCTTCAGACAATATTGATTGGACAAGAGATGCTTCAGGAACTCCATCTTCTAGCACTGGTCCTTCAGCGGCTTCAGATGGAACATATTACATGTATATTGAAGCTTCAAGTCCAAACTATCCAAGCAAAACAGCGATACTAAACAGTCCTTGCTTTGATTTATCTGGCGAAAGTTTAGCTACATTTGAGTTCGATTATCATATGTATGGAAGTGCAATGGGAACATTACAATTGCAAGCTAGTACAAATGGAACTTCATGGACTACATTATGGACAAAATCTGGAGATCAAGGTAATACATGGTCCACTGCTTCAGTTAATTTATCTTCTTACTTAGGAGCAACAGTTAAATTACGATTCTATGGAACTACAGGAAGTTCATACACAAGTGACATGACTGTTGATAATCTTATCCTTACAAATGGTAGTACTGCTGACACGCAGGCACCTACGGCTCCAACAGGATTATCATCATCAAGTATAACTGAAACTTCATTTACACTTAGCTGGAATGCTTCAACAGATAATGTTGGTGTTACTGGATATGATGTATATCGTAATGGAAGTTTATTAGGCTCAGTAACTGGAACATCAGCAAGCATTACAGGTTTAACTGCATCTACAACTTATGCAATGTCAGTTAGAGCTAAAGATGCTGCAGGTAATATTTCTGCATCAAGCAGTACATTAAATGTTACAACTGCTGACCCAGCAGGAACTGGTTGTACAGGTGGCATTAGTTCATATCCTTATTCTCAGAGCTTTGAAGGTAGCATTGGTGACTGGACACAAGATTCGAATGATGACCTTAACTGGACTGTTGATGCTAACGGAACACCTTCTTCTAGCACTGGACCATCAAATGCTGATGATGGAACATACTATCTTTATGTAGAAGCTTCAAGTCCAAATTATCCTAGCAAAACGGCTATAATTAATAGCCCTTGTTTTGATCTTACATCGGAATCAAATGCAAATTTCAATTTTGCTTATCATATGTATGGATCAGCAATGGGTACACTGCAATTGCAAGCTAGTACAAATGGAACTTCTTGGACAACATTATGGACAAAATCTGGAGATCAAGGAAATTCTTGGAATAATGCAACTGTTAGCTTAAGTTCATATTTTGGGACTTCTGTTCAGCTACGTTATGTTGCTACAACAGGAAGTAGTTATACAAGTGATTTTGCTATTGATGATATTAGTGTAACTACTGGAACAACTCCAACAACTACAGATTTAACATTAACAATTACATTTGATAACTATCCAGAGGAAACAAGCTGGACACTTAAGAATAGTGGAGGATCAACTGTTGCTTCGGGTGGAACATATGCTTCACAAGCTGATGGATCAACTCTTGTTATTCCAATTAACAATTTACCAGATGATTGTTATGATTTCACTATTTTAGATGCATACGGTGATGGTATTTGTTGCTCATACGGAAATGGTTCATATACATTAGAAGTTACTGGTGGATCAGTATTAGCATCAGGAGGTTCATTTGGATCATCAGAAGTTACTAACTTCTGTCTACCTGCCGCAACATTTAATTTTGTAACTACTCACAATAATGTTATTGAAAATGTTGACGGAAAATCAACTGTTAATGTTTATCCAAACCCAGCTAGTACATATATTAACGTGAATGTAATAAATGGAACTAGAATAGGAAAAATAAATATTTATAACATGGTTGGTGCTTTAGTAAAAACACTTGAAATAAATGGAAGCGAAAAAGAAGTGGATATTACTGAATTACCTGCAGGTTCATACATCATCTCAATTGAAGATGAAAAAGAGCCAATTGTGAAACATTTCATTAAACAATAATGCCTATTGAAGAAAGCCTTAGGGCTTTCTTCTTTTTTAACTTCTATGCAATTCCATTAACTCACTCTGGTTTATTTGCTAAATTTGCATAGATAAAAAAGTCCGGTATTAACCGGACTTTCTATTTTTGTTAAAAATTAGTAATTAAATCAAACCACGGATTTTAGCAGTCTTTGCAACTATGTGAACAATTTCTTCAGTATTGAATTTTTCACAATTAAAAATAAGGTCATAGTCCACTAATTCCATCTTTTGACCTGCAAATTCAGCTCTTAGCTGTGATCTTTTTTTATCCATATCTAAAGTGAGCTTTTTTGCTTCACTGTATGATATTTGGTGTCTTTTACTAGTTCCTTTTACTCGAAAATCTAAGGGTGCAATTAATTTAACATGAAGCGAATTCGGAATATCTTTTAAAATAGCTACACCTGCTCTACCAACAATTATTGATCTACCTTGCTCTCCTATTGATCGAATAACCTCACGAATAGTGTTTTTAATTTTTCTTTCGCTTTTATAATATTTACTAGAAAGTG
>JBHOSR010000056.1:0-15036 GCA_042584405.1 Bacteroidota bacterium | reverse complement strand
AAAAAAGTAATTCAAATCGTATTGGCAATTGCAATTGTAGTTTTAGCTTACGCAATTTGGGAAAGCATTCAAACTCCAATTCGTTTCAATAAGGAAAAAGATCAAAGATATGCTGCTACTATCCAACGACTAAAAGATATTAGAACAGCTCAGATTGCATTCAAAGATGAGTATGGTCAATTTACAGGCAGTTTCGATACCTTAATTGACTTCGTTAAATATGATTCAATGAAACTTGTTCGTGCAGAGGGAGCTCTTTCTGATGAATTATTAGCACAAGGTTGGACGGAAGCAATTGCAGTACAAGAGGGTATAATTATAAGAGATACAATCAGAATAGCAATTAAGGATACTTTATTTGCTCCAAATTTTAATGCAGACAATTTATGGAAAGTTCCGTTTACTGAAGATGAAACATTTGAATTGGGTATAGCTAATCTTTCTGTTTCTAAATTAAATGTAAACGTGTTTGAAGTAAAAGTTCTTAACGATATCCTTTTACATGGAATGGATCGACAATTAGTAATTAACTTGAACGATCGAATGGAAAATCAAGATAACTTCCCTGGTGTAAAAGTTGGTGACTTAATTGAGCCAAATAATAATGCTGGTAACTGGGAATAAGATTATCATAATATGCAAGATTTTGCTTTTGTTGATGAAACATTAGATATTAATATAACTCAATCATATTACTTGTCCATTCAGGTTAGCCTGGATGGACTTTCTTTTTGCATTCTCGATCCTGTGAGGGAGAAATATATTGCATTTTCTCATAAAAGTTTTGAAAAGGATTTAATATTTGATGATGTTTTAAATACTATTGAAGAATATATAAAAAAGAACGAATTATTAAATCATACTTATAAATCGACTAAATTAATATGGTTAACAAGTAAGAATACACTTATACCAAATAGTTATTTTAAAAAGGAAAATTTAAAAAAGTATTTCGAATTTAATCAAAAGCTTGACGATTTAGATGAGATTCATTATAAAAAGTTAAAGTACGTTGAAGCAAATAGTGTTTATGTTATTTCCAGTCAGATTGCAAATATTTTTATTAAAAAATTCTCCAAAATCAGCTTTTATAACCAACAAATACCGTTCATTGAACATGCATTATTTAAATATCATTCCGAATCGAAAAAGGTATTTGTAAATATCAATGATCGCTTTATTGATTTAATGATAACTGAGAATGGAAAGTTGTTGCTATATAATAATTTTGCATATAAAACTGAAATGGACATGATCTATTACATATTGTATGTTTTTGATCATTTTAAGTTAGATACTCAAAACACCGATTTAATATTAAGTGGACTTATTGATAAGAAAGCAACCACATATGCAAAGCTAAAAGAATTTATAAATCATATAAAATTTGATAAGCTTCCCGAGAGTTTTACATATAGTTATACATTTAACCAAATACCAGCTCACTCGTTTACAAATCTATTTAATTTGCAACTTTGCGAATAGTTAGCGGCAAATATAAAGGTAGGTTGGTAAAACCTCCTAAAAACTTTAGGGCCAGACCAACAACAGACTTTGCTAAAGAAAATCTGTTTAACATTCTAAACAATAATTTTGATTTTACCGAACTTGAGGTTCTTGATCTTTTCTCAGGTACAGGAAGTATTAGCTATGAATTTGCATCACGAGAATGTAAATCGGTTATATCGATAGAAAGCAATTTTAAGCATCAGGCTTTTATTAAAAAAACAATTGAAGAACTCGGTTTAAAAAATGTGCTTACTTACAAATCTGATGCTTTTAGGTATGTAAAATCATGCCATAAAAAATTCGACATTGTATTTGCTGATCCTCCTTATGATTTAAAATCAATTGATACCATTCCTGATTTCATTTTTGAGCAAGAATTATTAAATCCTGGAGGTTGGTTAATAGTTGAACATGGCGATAAGACTAACTTTGGCAGGAATAAAAGATTTCAGGAAACTAGAAAATATGGAGGAGTAAATTTCAGTATTTTTGAAAATTCCGAGAACAGCTAAAAATAATATGTTTTTTTAGAAAATTTTTTGTGAAAACTTTTGGTGAATAAAAAATATAAGCTATTTTTGCAACTTAATAAACAAACGGTTTGGTAGTTCAGTTGGTTAGAATGCCTGCCTGTCACGCAGGAGGTCGCGAGTTCGAGTCTCGTCCAGACCGCTAAAAGGGAAGCAAAAGCTTCCCTTTTTCTATTATGAAATACTACGTTTACATACCTCAAAGCTTAAAAGACAATACCCTTTACAAAGGCTATACTACTGATATTGAGCGCAGACTTAATGAACATAACAGTGGAAAAAGCCGGTACACAAAAAATAAAATTCCATGGAAGCTTATCTATCTGGAAGAATGCATTGATAAAACCAGTGCTTTAAAAAGAGAAAAATCACTTAAAAGAGCAAACTCAAAATATCTCATTTGGTTAATTGAACAACCTACAAATCTTTTAAACAAGTAATTCTTGTTTATCATACCTCAGGCATGGCCTGTCATCCCGCCTTAGGCGGGACGAGTTCAAGTCCGTTCTGTCTTGTCTAAGGCAAGATCCAGACCGCAAAAAAGGAAGCAATTTAGCTTCCTTTTTTCATTTATATCCATCAAATTAATAATTATAAAAACTTTTAAATCAATAGTTTATTAAACTACTAAAGTCTTAAGATGCAGGAGTTTTCTGATTTATTAGGTTTACTTATCCCCGTAATATCCCCGAATGATTTTTTAATTTAGCATCTTTTATTCTTATTTCCTTATCACTTTAAAAGTTGATAATAAATCATTAGTCTTTACTTGTATTAAGTATATACCGCTTTTATTAGGCTTCTTAATGTTAAAAACTGAAATACCGTTTTCAACCTTTTCCTCTATAATTAATATTCCGGTTATGTCATAAATTTTAACTTCTATAGGTTTATTATTGTTAACCAATTGTATATTAATTTCATCAGATCTTGGATTAGGTCATATAGAGTGTACTAAATCATCTACATCATCAATTTCTGTAACAACTAATTGTCTATTAACATCTTAAATTATTGAATATTTAATTCCTGCTTTTGCAAATCTTTAATTAATATTAAATAATCGTATTATATCATAAGCATGTTCTACAACATGAAAACATAATACGCTCACTATCTTGCATTTACACATTGGAACAAAACTAACTCAGTTCTCCTTTTATTTGACAAAGTTTTTGATATTAACTATCTTACGATAAATAAATTCTGAACCAATACAAGATATAAAAGCAAAAAAATGATATGAAAGATCCTAAAAAAAAATTTAAAAAATTGCAAAGAGAAAGAAATAAAAGACTTATTGGCATTAAGATCAAAAGGTTTGCTCACAAAAATGACTTACCAGATCCTTTCCCGATTACACCGGTTGAAAAGAGAAAGTATGAAGTTCAAAAACAAGAAGAAATTGCATATTATCCTGACCTTGGGAACTGGGTAGAATTTTTACGAGAGTATGACTGGACACATGAATGTGTAAATCGTGATGATTTAATCAGAATTATTAAAAATAAACCCGATAAAAGAACCTGGGTTAGAAAAGAGTGGACTGCCTATTTTATGGCTAATGTTTTAATAAAGATGATTGAAGAACAAAGTGAGAAAGAACTTACTGAAGTGTAAGATAACATCTGAAACATCTTATATAAAAAAAATGGAAATCCTTATTGGATGATATCATAAATAGATTCTATTAACATATTAAAATAAACTTATATTAAACAAAGATATTAAAGATGATATCTGGTACTCATACGAATAAGTTAGCAATAGATTAAGACAAGTTAGCAATAGGTTAGCATAAATATAAAAACAAATGACACCTTACAATGTTATATATCTATCTGTCTGGCTATTAGCAAATATAAAGAATTATCCAGACCGTTAATCCTTGATTCTTCAAGGATTTTTTTATTTACTGCGTGCATTTGGGTTGCATTGTATATAAGCTTACCTATCTTTATTTAATTTCATAATTTCACATTAAAAAGTATCTTTAAAATCAAAACAATACCCGTATAAGATTACAATAAAATATAATTAAAAAAGGGAGAAATAATATCCCCCTTTTATCGAAATTGATGTTGTATTTTAAAAAAGTTTATAAGTAATATTCTCCAACTACTTGAAATCTTTTATTAACAATAAGAAATAATTTTTTAGGTCCTCCTATTGTACTTAGCCGTTTCCAAAGTATAAAATAAAAGTTATCGGTTCGATAAAAAAATCTTGTCACAGTAGTGTCTTCTTTGATTTTTTTCCAATCTGGATGCGCCTCAATAATTTCATCTAAAGATGCACAAATTGCAAAATCTTCAAGATGTCTAATTTCATCAACAGAGATTCCCGTTGTTCCTGTTTCCATTCTTGCTTCTGCATAACTATCAGAAGTGATAAAATGTTCTACTGTAAAAAATGCTATTTCACGATCTGGAGTACATCCAAATTCTGGAATATCTTGTGCCCTTAATGTGTTAATTAAGGTTATTAACATCACACTAATTAAGAAAGCAAATTTTTTCATAATCTATTTTAAATTTAATAAGTAGGTGAATAAAGTTAAACAATATTAAATATAATTGAAAGTCTTATTGTATGTACAAAACACTAATTATATATGAATATCATAAAAGATTTATTCTATTTGGGTAGTTAAGTTCTGAATTCTTTTTTATAGTGTGTAAAAAGTCTTTTTAGGGCGTTCGATTCGTTGAATATGTGTTGCACTTAATTAATCTATACCTTCTTGTTAAAAATTTAATTTGCTCTAATGACATCATAAATTGAGTGTTTCTCTCCTTTTTCTAATGCCCAACTCGCATTTCCGAAATCAAAATGCCAATACTCTTTTATATCAACTACAAAATCTTCTTTTTCAAATAAATCAATGAGCAATTTTCTATTCTCTTTTGCCTGATTTGAAATATACGGATGAAATGGATAGCATTTATCATTCAATTCAATTGTTAATCCGTCATTGGTTCCAAAATCCATAACGCAATCTTTCTTTATATCATATATTAAAGCATCGACAGCCCCTCCGGTTGAATGCATCGATTCCATGGTCGGGGCAATGAAATATGAAACAAATTCTTTGATTTCCTCTAATTGTTTATTTGGATATTCTTTTTGGAGTGCAGCAACTTTATCTTCCCATAAAAGTCGTTGATGTTCAAAAGATCTCCATACAGAACGAATGATCAGTGTTTTATCTTTTTTGTCTAAACGTTTACTTATTCGTCCTATTTTTTCATATACAGTTTCTCTAACCATATATTTATAATCTTTTTTAATAGATGGTTCAAATACTAAATTAAATTCAGAATCTTTCAGACTAATTAACCGGGAATTGTTTTCTTTAATTACAATACCTGGAAGAAGTTGTTTGTGCTTGCGATATTGTTTTTCAACCATTTCGCAATATTCTTGAGCATTCATACGATTACTTGTTTTTTTAATTATATAAGGAGATGTCATTGCTGATAGCAAAGCACCATAATTCAAATCAAACTCTGATTCATCTCCTGTATTCAATTCTGTTTCCCTGGCATTAAGAATGATATGATCACTACTTGCTCCAAGGATATCAATATTTGATCTGGGAGTTAATCCGGATACCAGAACATCCTGTAAGCCCACGTTTAATATGGCTCTTCTTATGTGATTCTGATCCTGAAATTCAGGAACATTCCCAAAAGCATTCTGAGCGACTACACCATAGGGTACTGAAGGTTTTATTTTTGATTCTATAACTTCTGCAACCAGTGTAAACGCATCTGTAAAAAGTCCTGGAATTGGTTTTTTATATAGCGTTTCACATCCCAGATAGATTGATTCACCTATCCGTAAATTATTGATTCTTCCGATATTCTTTGTGGACATGAACCAGTTATAATTTGCAGAATTTCCACCCGAAATTATATTTAATTTCAGTCCAAACTTCTCTTCAACATCCTTGGCGATTGAAGACAAATATTCCATTTTTTCATCGTCAGGAGCAATTCCTCCAAAACAGGCCAGATTTGTTCCTAAGCCAATAAGTTCAATTCCCTCAAGGGCTATAACCTGTTCAATTATATAATCTAAATCCAAAGGTAAAATACCTTCTCTTAAATCTCCCAACTCCACCATTAAGATGATTTTGTGAGTGATTTTATTTTCAACAGCAAATTTCGAGAGTCTTTTAACCACCGAAAGCTCTGAGTTTAAGCTAATATCTGCATATTTTACAACTTCCTCAGCCTGGCTTAAACCGGGTATCCGTAGCAATAAAAACTCAGCCTGAATGCCATAATTACGCATTCTTCTGATATTAGCTATCCTTGAATCGGCAAGAATGCTTATTCCACTTTGTACTAAAATATCGGCAATAGCAGGATCACCACAAACCGCCTTTGTAACTCCAATAATATCAATGCCCTTTGAAGCATAAAGGTTCTTTAATGTTTTTGCGTTATGGGCAATTTTCCCCAGATCGATTTCTATTCTTGGGGTTGACATATTGCAGCTGTACTTTTTTGCAATTCAGGAAATACTTTGAACAATTTTTCTACAAGTTTATCAGATCCATGCTTTAAGACATCGGTGGTTGGCAGGTTAAATTTATATTCGTACTCTACAATCTTCTTTTCTACTTCAGCATCGGTCATATCTTCATGATTGATTGCTATTGCAATTACCTTCGATTTAGAAAATGTTTCTATTAATTCGATCTCGCTTTCAATTGTGGGCATAGGTATATTCTGATAATCGCAATGGTTTTTTCTATTTGGCGGGTGCTGTATGATTACTGCATCCGGCATTGCTCCTCTTATGATTGCACTTGATGAAGTAAAAGCAGGATGACTTAGTGCACCTTGTCCTTCAACAACAATAATATCAGGATGCGACTTCTCATAAGCATTTATAACTGCATTTTCTACTTCACCGGTGGCAAATCCCGAACTTAAAACATCTACTGCAACGCCATATTTTGCTCCTTGTAAGAGTCCGGTTTGTCCGGTTGCTATAAAAGCAGCCTTAAGACCTGCGTTATTTAATGCTTCAACAAGATTTACCGTAGTTGTTCTTTTACCCACGGCACAATCGGTACCAAATACTGTTATTACAGGCACTTTAACTTCGCTGATCCGACCTGTGAAATTATGTAAATATTTTCTTTTGGGAGCTTTTCTTATATCATGAATCTTTACTCCATTCTCCTTTGCTTTCTTTTTAAACTCATCATCTTCTGTAAAAAATTCAGGAAGACCGTTTACAATGTCCATTCCTTTTTTCATGGCAGTAAAAATAATCTCTCTCTGTATTTTGTCCAGATACGATGCTAAGGGCGCAATGCCATAAATAAAATATTCAGGAACAAAACCTACACTCATAATAGCATCATTGATATCCTTAAAAACGGGAATTCCGTTTTTTATTCCATCAAGATATTCTCCGGCATCTAAACCCGCTTTTGTACTATCAATAATTCCTAGGATATCATATTTTTCTGAGTGTCGGGCAAGGCCATTTGCAACCTTTCCATCTATCATTCCAAATTCATTTTCGCTATAAACTAGCGCATTCGCTTTCATAAGTTATTGTATTGGTTAATACTTAGTATTCATAAAGAATACATATGTTTATTTGCATTATTTTAAATTGAGTGAAGCGTATATTTGAAGAAATTGCTTAAACTAAATTGCCGTAAAAAGCACATTAGCTTAGTTCTTCATATCCACTTTTAATAAGAGTCGATAGCATTTTAAACTTTACATTTGCTTTTAATGTGCTTCGTGAATGTGCCGGTACAATAATAGATTGCCCCTTTTCAAGTAAATTAGATTTGTCGTCAATTACAACTTCTGCATTGCCTTCAATAATCTGAATAAAGCTTTCGAAAGGAGATATTTTACAATTTAGCAATTCACCCGTATCAAATGAAATAGCACTAACATTTCCTGTTGTTTTATTAATAATTGATTTGATTACAACAGAATCAGAAATGTATTCGAGAACATCAGCTACTTTGAATGCTTCCGATTTTATAAATTCAGTTTTTTCCATTTTGAATACTTAATTATTTTGATTTGGGTATTAGCATTGCCAAAGAATATTCGTTATTCGGATATTCGATTCCTGACAAAGCTTGTATAAACAACTTTGTGAAATACAATAAGTTGCAGTTAGTTAAATATGCCTATTGGTGAAAGTATTTAATTTCTAAGACCTCATCTATTCATGAAGTATTGCATATTTGAAAAGCTAATTGAGCTTTATAGATCGCTAAAAATACTTTTTGCCTTACGTTTAGCCGCCTTGTCAGCTCTCTTTTCTTTCAGGTTCCGTACAGCTACCTTCTTACCTGATTTTGCTATACCTTCTTTTTCTTTTGACATGATACTTTTTTTGATAAAAATTATACGACAAAGGTACAAGCTGTTACTATAAAGACTATTACACAATTATGCGGTAAACTTACATAAATCACATGTTTTCCAGATTATTTTTACGCTTGTGTTTAAGCTGTTTGTAAAAGGACGGAGAAAGCCCGGTAACTTTCTTAAATTGGTTGGATAAATGTGCAACGCTGCTATAATGTAGTTTGTAAGAAATTTCGGTAAGAGATAATTCGTCGTATAACAGTAATTCTTTGATCCTTTCTACTTTGTGGAAGATTATAAATTGTTGAATAGTAATACCCTTTACTTCTGAGAATGTATTGGCCAGATATGTATAATCATAACCTAATTTTTCGCTGATGTAATCGGAATAATTAACTTTAGGTAATTCTTCAGTATAATGGATCATTTCGGTAATTACATTTTTAATTTTCTCAATAAGAATGCTCTTTTTATCATCAAGCAATTCCAGACCCGACTTGAGTAAGTTTCTTTTTAATTGTTCACGTTGTTCCTGGCTAATATCCTCCAGAATTTCGACCATTCCAAGGTCGACAAATACATATTTGAGTCCCAGCTTTTTCAATTCATCTTTCACTACCATTTTACAGCGCAGACTAACCATGTATTTAATATAAAGTTTCATTCGTTTATTAAGCCTTTCGGATAGTTTAAATTATTTCTAAGGTAATAAATTTCAGTAGAATCTCAAAATAGCTATAATTACTTCATACAGCTTCTTTTTGTAAGTTTATTACTGAACATCAAATCTCAGTGTTTTTAGTACAGTCCTAAAAAAGGGAAGCAAAAGCTTCCCTTTTTTATTGTTAATGTTTTATAAAAAACTTCTTCTGTTTTGCATTATACTCACGGACAGCATGTCCGCGCGAGCGGGGCTGACTTTTCTGTATGTCATTCCGGCTATATGCCGGAATCTTTTAATTTAATGCATTAAAGCTACAAGGAAAATATAGTTCAAGCTTTCTAGCTTGGACTAATTAATTTTACCAGCTTATAGCTGGTATGCAAGTATAACTTGCACTAATAACAAAGGCACAAGCTACAAGCTTGCGCCATGCGGGGTTGTCTAAGCATTTAATATTTAATCATAATCATTATTTTTTTAAACTCTTCTTCTATATCTATAACTTCCATATCGGTTAATGCATCAAATTCCTTTTCACGAGCTCTTTTAGATAACTTCCCGTTATTTTGCTCTAAGAATCTTACCAATAATGCGACTGTTTTATCTGGCATATCAAATTCATTTTCCAGATATCTTTTAAATTGATCGTAATTCGTAAGATATTTTATTTCATCCGGAATAATTCTTTCAATCGTATCTTGTACACATTCATATAAAAACTCAGCTTGTTTTGTAGCATCAAAAAAGCGATAGTAATCCAGAGTTTCATTGATCACTTCTACATTGTTGTCTTTGGTTTCTTTCCATTCTATATAATCCAGTAAGGGATGTGAATAAGATTCTAAGACTTTTCGGTAATCATCAATATGGTCCAGAATGGAAGCTGATACAGGAAATATTATACCTTGTTGTGAAAATTGCTTTTTAGCCAGAACATGATGTATCAGGTAACGATGAATTCGACCGTTACCGTCTTCGAATGGATGAATAAAAACAAATCCAAAAGCAACAATTGCAGCAGCAATAACAGCATCCGTTTCCGACTCTTGCAGCAATTTTGCAGTAGCAATATAACCATTCATTAGCTGGTCTAAATCTGTCCAGCGTGCCGAAATATGGTCTGGGATAGGTTCGCCTGTTGTTCGGTCGTGCTCGCCAACAAAACCTCCTTTTTGTCTAAATCCCATATCAACAAAACGACTGCTTGTAATAACAATTTGTTGCAATCGCAGCAGCTCTTCTTTGCTTAAATCATTCATTCCTGCCTGGCCAATAGCTTGCCCCCAGCGCGCAGCTCGCTGACTTTTTGGACTTTCGCCTTCGATACTAAATGATGCCTTTGAATCTTTTAGTAATAAAAATGCAGAAGCCCGTTGTAAAATATCTTTATGAATATTATTAAGATACGTATTTTTCTGCTGTGCAAAATCAGCAGCAATATATTGTTCCAGTTTTGGCGTTCTTTGGATTAAGGGACAAAAATCAGGAGTACCGGGCAAATTATTTCTGATTCTGTGTCGTGAAGAGTTAATGCTCTTGCTGTTGGCAAACTGAATTTTTTCATCGATAAGGGGCACAAAGTTTTTAATGGTAAGATCGGGTACCGATAGCAGATCTTCCATTAACCATTCATATAAAAACCAGATTTTTCTACTATATTGACCTGTCGGTTCCAGAGTAACAAGATCAGTTATTTCCTTTTTAGAAATAGCCTGAAATAGCCTTTTAAAAAACAATAGATTTATACCTTCATATTTTAATGCAAATACCAGATGTTTGTATAAACTATCTTCAATAGCATTTCTTGAAGAAAATATATTCCATTCCGGTGTAGTGTAACTGCGTCTTTTTTTACTTATTAAGGATAAACATATAGGGAATGGCATTTTTAGGTTGAAGGCATCTATTAAAGCCCCGTAACCAACCAGTGTTGCTTTTTCGGGAGCCTGACGACCATGGAATACACTAATAAATTTTGAGTACTGTTTTTTGTTCATGGTAAATAAAATTTCAACTAAGATAATGGAAAAACAGGTTCTTTTGTGTAATAATAGGTAAAATATTTTACTATTTTGGAAAAACAGGTATTTTCAAATTGGAAAAACGGGTTTATTACCGGAAAAACAGGTTCTTTTTAAAACATTATCGGAAAAATAATTACAAATGGTGAAAAACAATTATTTTATTAATCGCACGAACAACATGCCTGCCTACCGGCAGGTAGGTCCGCGCGAGCGGGGTTGATTTTATACTGCACAAGCGAAAAACGTCTGCTTGTTGCACGCGTTATAAACGCGCGCGATCTGGGAGCCTGCGAGTAAACGCGCGCGATCTGGGGTTAAATCGGCAGACAGGCATACGCGCGCGAGCGGGGGCCACTAAACATCATGCAGTAACAATGGTATTTAGTTTATCTATAAGTAATTCGAATCGTTCGCTTTGCGTAAAAGGATTTAAATGACTTAGAATAGCTTCCTCCATATCATCTCTTAAGAGTTCGTTAAATCGCTCAATTAAAAAGCCTTTAACATCAGCAGGAGCTGTTATAATTTCGTTTACCAGATTGGTATGATTATCCAGTACATAAACAATATCTTCGAAGTCTTTACTTGTTCGTGGCTCATCACCACCACGATCGTTAAAAGCTTCGAATTTGGTTGCTAAAAAGTATGCAATAGATAATATTCTAATATTCAATTCTGGTACCAACTCCACTACCTGTAAATGATCAAATCCTGGACGAAACCATCTGTTTGCCAGAGCCCAACCAATTTCTTCAGTAGCCATAACATCAACTGATATTCCTTCGTATCGAAAACGACACATTACCGTATCTTCAGCACTTTGAGTGAATCTTTTTACTGCTAATTCCTGTCTTAAATTTTCCAGTTCTCCTGATGATGTAATTTCCAATGAAATATCAATATCCTGCGTAGGCCGCACATCATCGGCAGCAGGATCGTCTATATATAAACTTACCACAGCTCCACCTACATAAACTACACGATTGTTTAAGTCTCCTAATGCACGGGCAATTCTTTTAATAACATCAATATTAATTTCGTTGGTTTGTGGCATTATAGTATTCGTTTTTTTAGTTCTTGTAAGGCAAGGTCTTTTTCTCTTACACGTCCAACTCTAATTGCATCAGTTAGAGCTAATAATTCATATAATTTAACATCTTTTAAACAAGCCTCGGGTACTCCATTATGCAAAGGAACAATAGCCTGTCCACGATATTCGCCTTTAGCATAAGGCCATACAAATTTTTCAGTACTACTAATTAAATTAGTTAAAGGCATAGCAGAATGTGCAGTTGGGATGCCCCTTACAATAGCACCTGGTTGCTGTGGGAAAACATATTTCAATCCATGTTCAAGAAATTCAAGAAAAGCCGATTTCATCAACTTACGTTTATCTGTAGATAATAAACCCGCAATTGAAGAACGGTTAATACTTTCGCTAATCTCGCTGGCACTAATTCCCAACTCAAAAGATAAGTCTTTCATTAACCAATAGTTTTTACCCTTAGCAGCTATTTTTAGTAATACAATAATATCGTGTGGGCGCATTCCACTGTGTTTCTTCATCTTCAAATACTTTTATTAAACATGCAAGTTACAAAAACTTTTTCTAATTTGCAATTCGCGAATCGCGAATCGCGAATTGTATTTTAGGAATTGGTTATTTAAACTCTTTTATAGTCCCTTTAAATTTGCAATTTTCTCAATTATAATGTTATTTTTTTGCACATTAAATATTGTAGCAAACTCACTTAACTTGGTTACATTATATGCGCGAGCGGCGTAAGCTCCGCCCAACAAGGGCAGATATTTTATTCGAAAAAGTTGTATGAAATTCCTACAGAAAAGATATTATACTTTGGTACTCCAATACTGGCATCCTTATCATAAATAGAGTTTAAAGAACGACTATAATTAAGATCTATACCAATATTTTTATACACAAGATATTCAAACTCAAGACTAACATTCCATACCAGGTTTTTAAATCCATCTGCAGAGGTATTCTTTTCTATCTGATTATAATTAGCGAATTCATATGTTTCAGCATAGCTTAAAAAAGATGGTATTACACCCATTTTACACATTAATTTATTTTTTAAAAAAGAGTACCCTATTTTTATTGGAATAGCAGTATATAAAGCTGTAGTATTGCCCAATTTATCGTATTCAGAACTACGTTGGGATTGGGAATCTGTTGTTATGTCTGGAAAAAAGCTGACCAATATAGTATCGAATGCCTCTGTAATTACTTCATAATAATCAATGGTTTTTATATATGTATCTTGCTGGTATCGTATAAGATTTAATTGTAATCCTCCCTCTATAGAAAGTCTCGAATTAATAGCATAGTTTATATTGCCACTTAATTTACCACCCGATTTGGATTTATAAGTTTCTACGACCGTACCATCGTTAATATAAACAAATCCAGCTGCACTAGGAGAATAATATACAGTAGGTTCCTCTTCTACTACATCTGATATAAACGGATAATTATAATTTAATTTTATACTGTATTTTATATCCTGGCTATAAGTAAATATACTCAGTAATATGAAACCAGGTAATAAAAAAAATTTCATTTCTTTTTAAGGTTAATTTAAGCGGGACGAAAATAATATTTTTATTTATTAAATCGGTTTTTAGATAATACTATTTTACTTTTTGTAGAGGAGCTAAATTGTAGAATGATTATATTTTGCTTAATAGCACGCGTAATCTACCTGACTACCTGCGGCAGTTAAATCGGCAGACAGGCATACGCGCGCGAGCTGGTTTTTAATCCATAATGTTGTGCAAGAAAATACCAATCTAAACGTTCTGTAGGTTTTTCACCTTTTAAATAAAAAGAACCAAATTGTATGAAACGATTTAAGGTTTCAATTTCAATTTCCATAATCTTAATAGGAAGAAAATAAGCATTCTCCTGTTTAATATTTCTAAAAGAACCGGGAATTACATTCCACGAAGAATTAGGTTGCCCTCTATACCATAAATTACTGTGGTTATTCAATCCCCAGTCAAGCCTCAAAGACTCAACTGAATCTAATAGTTGATTAATGTTTTTTACAATCACTGCACATTTGTTTTATTGGCACATAACGATTGGCGGTATGCGCAGTGCGGGTTTCAGCGCGTTTGCTTATCAAACTATTGCTATTTTTATTATATGTACTCATTTTCAAATTAACAATCCGCCCCGCATTGCGTATGACCGCTTGTTATGCCCAGTTGTTATATTAGTAATAAAATTAATTTTCTAAACACATAAACGCAAGTATACACCAAGAAAGCAATGATATTAAACCAGTAATGATAATAGGTGTATAGTGTTTTCTCATTTTACCGATTCGTTCTTGATAATATTTACTTTCTTCAGTTTTACTAGTCCATTGGTTGGTCTTCAATTTTGACCATTCTGGTCTTGTTGGTTTTTCTAAATCACTATTATCAATTTCCCAGGCAGCTCTATTTGTATAATAATGAATAAAATCAAAATCCCTTTCATTTGAGATAAAAATAGCTTTTAAATGTCTATGGTGTAACCAAACAATTATAATATATACAATGAAAACAAAAATCAGAAATATCCATTTATAAGGAGATGGTATTGGGCGTTTTGCATAGACATATATAAAACCTGAAGCAACTGCAATTGCAGTCCACAATGAAAACGCTGTTCTCCATTCAATTTGTCTTCTTTTCCATAAGTTCTCCCGATTTATCTCGGTGGCTTTTAAAAATATGTCAGCCTTATTGATACTTGATTCCATTTTAGTTCCTCCTGTTATTTTTTATGATTATTACTTAGTCAAAAAGGATTTCAGCAATTGGGCATAACGGTCCCGAGTTAAGTTTAATGCTGGTTTCCGCCCTGTTTCATTGTCCACCCATTAGTATTGCATTTATATTAATTTCAATTACTAAAGATAAAAATGATTATG
>JBHOSR010000055.1:0-15373 GCA_042584405.1 Bacteroidota bacterium | reverse complement strand
GTTGCAGATAATGTTGTTGTTTGAAACCCGATAGAATCGTTAAACTTATTAGAGTTTGTAAATAAATTAACATTCATCGTGTAATTATTTGCTTATTTATCTGTTAAGATATACTGTATAAGGACAAATTGCCAATTTTGAAGTTAATGAAGCTTTATAGTGTACTCATCAAAATAGTAATGTATATTACTGTAATTGAGAAGTAAATTAGTTTTTTTTTTGTATCTTTTGTATGAATTTTTTCGTATCACTTCATTAAAGGGATAATATACTATCCCTTAATAATGTATTATATATAATTTAAAAGGTATGAAATGGTTTCTCAATAAAATATATTTACTAATTGTATTTACGGTAATTAATATAGCTGCTATAAATGCACAAAGTGTTAAAATTTCCGTTCCTTCCGGTGTTTATGATGCTTGTACAGGTAATCCAACTTATTTAGAATTTAGTATTAGTGGCGGTGGTGGAATTGGCCCAAATTACGAATATTATTATACTATTGATGGGGCTGGGCCTTTTATGACAACTGGTGTGAATCCTCATTCTGTTGCTATTTCTTCAGCTGGCACCTATGTTGTTGTACAATGTATTGATTTAGGTTCAGCACTTCCTCCCCCAGGTAATGAAATTGGTATTAATGCTGGAAATGATACTGAGGTAATAGCTGCTTTGCCAATACCAACCGTGAGTATAACACCTGATCCTGCAAATACTTCTATTCTTACAGATTTAACTTTACAATCTAATACTGCTGGAGGAACCTTACCATATGCTTCAACAACATGGACTGATTTAGGTTTAGGAAATATAAATCCAACAAATTTACAAAATACAATTTTTAATGCACCTGCTCCGGGTTCATATGGTGTTACTTATCAGGTAACAGATGATAATGGTTGTATCGTAACTGATAATGTTACGGTAACTGTAATTAATTTACAGGCATCAATTGTAACACCTGCCGATCCTGTTGATGCTTGTGTTGGCACTTCATTTGCATTGGATGGAGAAGCATTAAATGGTTCAGGAACTTACTCATATTTATGGTCTGTTTCTCCAGGTACTGGAACATTTTCAAGTACTACTGCCGAAGATCCTACCTTTACGCCTAATGCTGTCGATACATATACAATAACATTCACTGTAACAGATGAAGGAGTAGTTCCAAATGTTTTTGCATCAACAACTTTAACAGTAAATTCTTATGCAACGCCATTAAGCGATAGAAATATTTTTGTAACACATTATTGTGATCCTGATGATGGAACTATTACAGTAGAAAACTCAGAAAATGGAATTAATTACGAATTGTTTGATGGTTTAGCAACTATTTCAACTAAGGTTGGAGATGGTGGGGATTTAGTTTGGTTTTTACCTCCAAGCCCTAACTATAGAATTGTTGCAACAAATCCAGTTACAAGTTGTACATATGAATATACAGGTCCTTATAATGTCGGAAACTATACTAAACCAACAGCTGCCCCAGCTGTTGATCTTGCCACTATTTGTGAAGGTACTAGTACAACATTACGTGCAAATGGCGCAGGAACTGGTGGTTCTTTTGTTACTGCTTATGCCTGGGACAATGCAGCAGTACTGACTCCTTCAAGTACAATGGCTGATCCAACGGTTACACCGGTTGCCCTTGGAACAACAACTTATACTGTTACAGTTACTGATGATAAAGGATGTTTTATTACTGGTAATGTTGATTTAGCCGTTACTGCGGCACCTGTTTTAACAATATTAAGTACAGTAAATCCAATTTGTGTAGGAGAAACAACAACATTATCTGCAACCTCTGACAAAGTTCCAGCAACTTCGTGGGATTGGGATGGAGGAGCATTAGTAGGAGTGGGTAATCCAATCACAGATTATCCCGTTACACCAGGAGTTGGTATAACAAACTATGATTTAGTAGTTGTTGATGGTGATGGATGTACTACTACGGAAACTATTAGTATAACTGTTAATTCTGTACCTACTGCAAATGCAGGATTAGATCAGGATATGTGTTTAGGTATTGGGGCAACACTTACAGGTTCTGCTACAGGTGGAACCGGAGCTGGAACTTATGCATATAGTTGGTCAAATGGTGCTGGTACTGCTTTAACAACAGTTAACCCCGCTATTTTGGGACCAAATACATATACTTTAACCGTAACTGACGGTAATTTGTGTACTGATACTGAAGTTGTAGATATTGACGTAAAGGATAATCCTACAGTCACTGCCTCAGCAGATATAACATCTTCTTGTAATGGAGAAGATGTAACCTTAACTGGAGTTGGTGCAGGAGGACTTGGTCCATATTCATATGATTGGGGTGCTGCAGGTGTTGGTACTCCTTTGGTAGTAAATCCAACAAATCCTGTAGCCGGTGACCCTCCTTTATTGTACACATATACAGTTACAACAACTGATGCGAATTCTTGTATAGGAACAGATAATGTAGATGTTACAGTAAATTCACCTGCAAATATTATTATTGCAAATGACGGAAGTAAATATTGTCAAGATCCGGGGGATATTACATTAAGTGCAACTCCTACCAATGGAACTTGGGCTAATATAGCTGGTGGACTTGCTTATGTTACACCAAATACATTTGATCCTACTGCAAACGGTTCTGGATTTTTTACATTGGAATATACATATACAGATCCTGCACCTGGAGGTTGTATTACAACCAAGCAGGCCACTTTTGAAATTTTACCTTATAGTACGCCAAATGCTTTAACTATTTCAGATCCAAATTCGGGATTATATTGCGCTACAGATGCAGGTCCTTACACTATAACAGGTTCTGAAGATCAAGGCTTAACAGGTCAAGCTGGTGTTGTTGAAACTTTAACTAGTACTGGTGCAGGTTTAACAGATAATGGTGATGGAACTGCAAGTTTCGATCCATCCGTGGCAACAGCTGGCGTTTATACAATAACATATGATGTTACAACACCAGGCTGTTCTAATTCAACAACAACAAATATTACTGTCGGTACAGCAGTTACATATAATAATCCAGTATCAATGTGTGTAAATGATGCAGATATTGCATTAGTTGCAAGCAATGTAGTAGGAGAGTGGACCATTACATTTGTAGATGATGCTACTTCAACTACTAATATTTATGGACCATATACACATGGTGATCCCAATGCATTATTACAAACAACTGAAGCTGGAACATATACAATTGATTATGTTTTAACAACTCCGGGAGAGTACAATTGTTCTGCATCTGCTACAACAATTGTTTATGATTTACCTGCAGTAAACTTTACAATTGATGGAAATCCTCATACAGATTTAGATATTAATTTTTGTGATAATGGTTCTGTTGTAACATTAGTCGGTAATAATGCTACTAATAATGTTTTCTCAGGAGCAGGAGTAGCAGCTAATAAATTTGACCCAACTACTGGAGCGGGTGGTTATATTATTACATATACTCATACTGATATCAATGGTTGTGTTAATTCGGTTAATAGTGAAACTGTAACTGTTAATGGAGCTCCGGTTGTTACAATTGATGGACTTGATGCGGATTACTGTAATAGTGCTGCCCCGGTTACGATTACTGGGAATCCAACTACGGGTGCTGCTCCTGGAGTGTTTAGCTTTCCTGGATCATGGACAAATACTCAAGAATATACATTCCCACTTGCAGCTGATGGAACGGCTACTTTAGACCCTACAGCAGTTGATCCAACTGGTTCTTTTAATATAAATTATCAAGTTACTGATTTGAATGGATGTACAGGAACAGTAACTGATATTGTTGATATAAACCCATTACCAACGGTTGATTTTGCTGGTTTGCCAGCTACAATTTGTAATAATGGTACTGCAGTTACCTTAACTGGTAGTCCAACAAATGCAAACGGAACATTCTCGGGTGATGGTATTACACCACTAGGGCCTGGAACAGCTACTTTTGATCCTTCAGGTATAGCGACAGGCAATCATACAATTACGTATACCTATACAGATCCTGTAACTCTATGTCAAAACTCACAACCATATACAGTAAATGTTCTTACTTTACCTAATAAATATACTGTTACAGCTCCAACAGGATTGGAATATTGCGAAACAGACGCTGGTATAACAATTGGCGTATCAAATAGCCAGGATGCCACCCATACTTATTATTTAATGCGAAATGGAATTACTCAGGTAGCTTCGCAAGCCGGTGCTTCTGGAGCATTTAATTTTGGTGTTGCAAGTTTTACAGATGGTAATTATACCGTAATTGCAGAGAATCTTGCTGGCTGTCAGTTGACCTTCGACAATACTGTAACATCTGTTGAAGTGGCAGCAATTGCAGGGGCAGGAGCGATAAGTGGAAGCACCAGTATTTGTGCTGATGGTGTTACAACATATACATATAGTGTGCCTTTAATTACAAATGCAACCGATCATGTTTGGATTTTACCCGCTGGTGTTTCATTAGATTTTGATGGAGATAATACAATTGACGTTATTTTTGATCCAAGTTATGTGTCTGGGAGCCAAATAGAGGTTTATGGAAACGATGTTACTTCAGTTTGTCCTGCAGGTAATTCTAGTTTCTTAACAATAACTTCAAACCCAATACCTACAGATGATATAGGGCCAGCACCTGTAACAAGTTCAACAGGTGTATATGTTGTTTGTGAAGGTCAAACCGGTATTGTTTTTTCTGTTGATCCAGATGATTTTTCAGATGAGACTGAATTTGAATGGCAAGTTTCAGCAGGAACTGCTACAATTGTTTCGGCTATTACGGCTTCAAGTGTTACTGTTGATTTTGGAGCAGGAAGTGTAACCGGAACAATTCAAGTGAGAGCAGTAAATGCTTGTGGAAATACAGCATGGATATCCCAAGCTATTACTGTAAATCCTATTCCTAATGTTAGTATTAATGCTCTAGGACCAGGGGATGCAATAACATGTGATGCTGCAAGTCAAGTTCAATTAAATGCTGCTTCAACAGAACCAGGAGGTACTATAACAGGTTGGCTTTGGTCATCAAGTAACGGAGGTATAATCATGCCAGGAGATGAGACTGTTATTGATCCATTTGTGACTAAAGAAGGTGATTTTGATGTTCAAATAGAAGTAACCAATAATTTATTAGCCTGTTATAATACTGCTACTATAACTGTTGGTGCCGATAAAGTTGCACCTGCTGTAACAATTGATCCTGCTGAGGATTTAACTTGTACAAATCTTTCTATAGTCACACTTCAGGCTAATGCTGTTAATGTTAGTTACGATTGGACATTTACTCCACCGGCAAATATTACTACTGCAACTAATATTTCAAATCCAAGTGTAGATCAACCTGGAACATATACTATTACAGTTACAGATTTAACAAATTCGTGTACAGCATCTGCGTCGGTTACTATTGCAGATGATACAGCCTTACCTGATGTTTCAGTTGTTACACCTTCAGTTGATGTATTAACATGTACTGATCTAACCGCGGTACTTGATGGTGCTTCATCAACATTAAATAAAACTTTTTTATGGACAGGTCCAGATCCAACAATAATAAATGAAACTTTAGAAGATGCTACTGTTGATGTAGCTGGTATATATACATTAACTGTTACAGATACCGATAATGGATGTACAGATTTTAAAACTGTTACAGTTACTGAAGATGTTGCAATTCCCGTTGCAGTAATAACAAATATTGATGCAGAATATACAGATTTAACTTGTACTAATACTGAAGTTGATCTGGAAGCTTCAGTTGCAGCAGTTCCTACTGCAACATTTGTCTGGAGCACAGCTGGTGGTAATTTTGTTTCTCAAACAGGAGCAAATAATCAGTTTGCTGAAGTAGATATTGCTGCAACTTATACGGTTGTAGCAACCAATCCTACAAATGGATGTGTGTCTATTGCTACCAATGAAATTATTGCTGAAGATTTATCAACAGCAATAACTACTAATATAACATCAGCTGGAACCGAATTAACATGTATTAATTCTGGAACCTTAAATTTAGTTGCTGATATCACAGGTGATGCAGCTGGGACATATACTTGGTCGGGAACTGGAGTATTAGTACCACCGTTAAATGCAAATAATGTAGATGTTACTTCAGCTGGAACATATACTTTAACATATGCACATTCTGTAACAGGTTGTGAAACAACTGCAAATATTGTAGTTACAGACGAGACTGCTTCTCCAACTGTATCAATTAATGCAGGTCCATATATAATAACTTGTGCTGACTTATCAGCAACAGAAGCTATAACACCTACTTTAACGGCTACAGGAGATGCAGATCCACTTACTACTTATCTTTGGACAGGTCCGGTAGGAGCAACTTATTCTGATAATACAGCACTTTCTACAACAGTTGATATTTCAGGTACATATACAATAACAGCTACAAATCAGTATGGTTGTACAGTAACAGATAATATTGCTGTAACGTCAAATACAACTGCACCTACTATTACTGTTGTAGATCCTGCAACAAATGATATTACTTGTGCAAGTCCAACAGTTACATTAAGTGGTGGTACTTCAACTGGAACAGCTACTCTTTTATGGACAGGTCCAGTAGGTTCAACAATAACAAATCCAACTACTATAAATCCAACTGTTGATTTAGCAGGGGTATATACTTTAACGGTTACCGATGCAGCAAATGGTTGTACAGCAACTGATAATGTTACTGTTTCAGATAATTTTGATTCACCTAATATTAGCGTAACAGATCCTGCAGCGGATGAATTAACTTGTGACGATACACAAATACAACTTTTTACTTCTACTCCGGTTGCGGGAGTAACTTATGCATGGACAGGACCAGTAGGAGCAACCATAACAAATGTGAACTCTTCGGATCCTTGGGTTGATATGACTGGGACATATACTGTTATTGCAACTCATCCTACTAATGGTTGTACTCAAACAGAAACAATTGATGTAAATGATGATTATCAGCAACCAACTGTAAATATCATACCAGAAGCGCTCATTATAACTTGTACACAATCAACAATTAATTTAGATGCTTCGAGTAGTACAAATGCAACAAGTTTTGCATGGTCAACTCCTGATGGAAATATTGTAAGTGGTGGAACTACAAATACTGCTGTTGTGAGTGCAGCAGGAACATATAATTTAGTGGTTACAAATGGTGCAACAGGTTGTACTGAAACAGGCCAAGTAATAATAACTGAAAATATTACATCTCCAAACGTAAATATTACAGGTGGACCATATACCATAACTTGCACTGATCCAACACCAGAATTAGCAGCAACAGTTGATGCTGGAGCTTCTGTAGTTTGGACAGGACCAGGAACAATATTAAATAGTACATCGTTAAATCCAACAGTTGATGCAGCAGGAACTTATGTAATTACGGCTACTGCAGCAAATGGATGTACTGCAACAGATAATATTTTAGTAACAAATGATAATTCAAATCCAGATATTACAGTTGATACCAATACTGATGATATAACGTGCGATAATACTTTGGTTACTGTGTCAGGTAGTTCTGTAACTCCTGGTGTAACATATTTATGGCAAGTTTTAAGTGGTGGTGGAAATATTACAAGTGCAACAAGTGCAACAACAACCGTGGATGCCGCAGGAGATTACAGATTGACAGTAACAGCTCCTAATGGCTGTACAAATACTGATGTTGTTACGGTTGGTTCAAATACAGCAGTACCAAATATTGGATTGGTTACTCCAGATGATGATGAAATTACTTGCAATCAAACAACAGTAACTTTAAATGGATCATCAACAACTCCTGGAGCACAATTCTCATGGTCAACATTAATTATTGGTGCTACTATTACAAATGATAATTCACCAACGCCGACAGTTGATAAGACAGGTGATTATACACTAACAGTTACAGATCCTGTAAATGGATGTACATCAACTGCTACAACAACGGTTAATGGATCGTTTACAACACCAACAATAAATATTGCGGCTGTTGGTTCACAAATCACATGCACAAATACAACGATAGTATTAGATGCATCAGGATCCACCAATGCAACTAATTATACATGGGCAGCATCATTAGGTGGTCATATTTTATCAAACGGAAATACAGCTACACCAACAGTTGATGCAGCTGGAAGATATATAGTAACTGCTGAACATACAACAACAGGTTGTACTGCAAGTGACTTTGTGGATGTGACTCAGGATGCTTCTGTTCCAGTAATTGACGTATTTGATCCTTTCCCAGGAGAAATAACATGTACAAGCACATCTGTTACTTTATCTGCTGATGCAACTGGATTAGGTGTAAATAAAAATATAGCTTGGACAACATCAAATGGAAACTTTACATCAGCAACAGACATTCCAAACCCAACAGTAGACCAAGGAGGTACATATGTTGTAACTATTACGAATACTACAAGTGGATGTTCTACTGTACGCAGTGTAACAATTGATGAAAATACTACTGCACCATCTATTACAATTGATACTCCACTAGATTTTACGTGTTCAATAACACAAGTTAATTTAAATGCAACAGGAACTTCTGTTGATGCCTCTCCGGTAACATATGCTTGGGCCGCAGGTGCAGGAGGTAATATTGTGTCTGGTGCTGCAACAGCAACAGCAGTAGTAGATGCAGTGGCTGATTATACAGTTACAGTAACAGATCTAGGTAATGGATGTACAAATTCTTCAACTGTTACTACTGCTGAAGATGTTACACCTCCTGATGTTTCTGTAGATACAAGCCCTGATCAAATTACATGTGACAATGCAACGGTTATCTTAAATGGATCATCAACATATCCAAATGTAAGTTATCAATGGACAACATCAGGCTCAGGAACGATACAAAATGCAACAACAGCAACTCCTATTGTGAATGCTGCTGGTACGTACAACTTAACAGTTACAAATGATGATAATAATTGTATAGCAACATCTGTTGATGTTATCGTTACAGAAGATAAAGTAGATCCAACAGTTACAGTAAATGCTCCATCAGGAGATATAACTTGTAGCATTACTGAAATAACCATTAGTGTTAGTGAAGATGTTGATTATAGTTATAGCTGGTCAGGACCAGGTACTATAACAACACCAAATTCACATTCTACCAATGTTGATGCAATTGGTACTTATACTGTAATTGTTGAAGATATAAATAACGGATGTACAAATTCATATACCGTTGATGTATCTGAAGATAAAACACCAAGCGCAAGTCCGGTAATAAACGATATTGAAACTTGTTATGGATCAGCAAATCCAAGTTTTACAGTAATTTCTGGAACTAATGTTCAATGGTACGATGATGCGGCGTTAACAACATTCCTTGCATCTGGTAATAGTTATACTTCTTCAGAAACTACTGCAGGAACTCATACTTTCTATGCTACATCAACAGGTGCAAATGGATGTGAAAGTTTACCGACTGAGGTTGTTTTAACTATTCATGCTTTACCAGGAGCTCCAACTACCATTGATAATGCTATTTGTGAAGGAGATGCTGCTGAAGAGCTAACTGGTATTGGAACAAATATTAATTGGTATGATGATACGTATGCTTTCATAGCATCTGGTAGTACTTATGTACCTACTGATGTAATAGTTAGTTCATACACATATTACGCAACTCAAACAGATGCTGAGGGTTGTGAAAGTGATTATACATCAGCAGTTTATACAATAAATTCAATTCCTGTCCAACCAGTATTTACAAATCCAAATACAGAAATATGTGAAACAGAAACTAATACTATATTTACAGTTGTTGGAAGTAATATTCAATGGTATAAAAATATTGGAGGGGCAGTAATTTCTTCAGGTAATACATATCAACCTACAGATTTAAGCCCTGGTATATATACGTATTACGCTACACAAACAGTAAGTGGATGTGAGAGTCCTGAAGCAACAGGTACTTTTACTATTGATGCAATGCCAGAGGTTTATAATGTTGAAAATGGAGGTAACTATTGTGAAGGAACGGCTGGTGCTGAAATAACACTTTCTAGTTCTGAAGCTGGTATAAACTATGAACTATGGCTAGATGATGCTTCTTTAATTACTGATGTTGCTGGTACTGGTGCAGCACTTACTTTTGGAGATCAGCCATTAGAAGGAATTTATACTGTAGTTGCTTATAATACTACTTCATTATGTGAGTTGGAGATGAATGGAAGTGTTGAAGTAATTATGGATCCTCTACCTGATGATGCTCCAACAATTACAGGATCTTCTACTATTTGTCAAAATGAAACAGGTGTTTCTTATAATGTTACGGCAATACCAAATGCAACTAACTATGTTTGGACTGTACCTGCTGGATTTACAATTGTTTCAGGAAGTAATTCAAATTCAATTACAGTTGATATTGACAATACTGCGACTGGTGGTAATATAACTGTATATGCTGAAAATGCATGTGGAGCAGGAATAACATCACCAGTAATGAATGTTAGTGTTAATCCGATACCAGGTGATGCTTTAGCAATTACCGGACCTACAGTAATATGTAATGACGATGATGGCGTTACTTATTCAATTGATGCAGTAGCTAATGCCACATCATATAATTGGACACTGCCTCAGGGAGCAACTATTATCGCTGGTTCAGGATCGAGACAAGTAACCTTAGATTTTAACCAAACTGCGGTTAATGATGTAATTATTGTTTCAGCAGCAAATGCATGTGGTGAAGGTAATTCTTCTAGTCAGCTTATTACAGTAAATGACTTACCATACGTATCTGCAGGTGATCAACAAGATTTGTGTGTTGACAATACAGTGCTTGATGCTAATACACCTGCGAGTGGAACAGGTACTTGGACAATATTTAATGGCGCAGTTACTCTTTCTGATATTAATGATCCATTGGCAGATGCAACAGATATAGGAGAAGGTAATAACAGATTAGTTTGGACAATAGTTGATGGAAATGGTTGTAGTTTAAGTGATACTGTATTAATAACTAATAATACTGTTATTGTTGAAGCTGGAAATAACCAGGTTGTTTGCGAAGAGTCCATTACACTTGATGGAAGCACCGTTCCTGTTGGAGCTGTGGGTAGTTGGTCAGCCACAAGTGGAACAGCTAATTTCTCAGATGGAAATAGCCCTACAGCAGTAGCATCTGGTTTTGCATCAGGTACAAATATTTTGAGATGGACTGTTACAAAAGGTGGATGCACAAGTTATGATACATTAATTATTGATAATCAAAGACCAACTCAGGCATATGCCGGTATAGATTTATCTATTTGTGGTGATTCTACCATTTTAGGGGCAAATAATCCTGTTACAGGCACAGGTCAATGGTCTGTTGTTACTGGAGCTGCTACATTTGAGGATGAAACACAATTTAATACTAAAGTTACAGGCCTCAGTAAAGGAGATAATGTATTAAGATGGACTATCTCAAATGGTATTTGTAGTACATCAGATGAACTTACTGTGACTAATAATAAAATTGAAGTAAATGCTGGTGTTGATCAAATAATATGCTCAAATGTTGCAACACTTGACGCGACAGAGTTTGCAACAGGATCAGGATATTGGTCTGTTAATAGCGGAGCCGCTGTTTTTGTGACCTTAGATGATCCAGCAACAACAGTAACTGGTTTAAGTCAGGGATCGAATGTATTAACTTGGAACATAAATAATAATAGTTGTATAAGTAGTGATTCGGTTACTATAACAAACGATTCTCCAACAGAAGCTTATGCTGGAAAAGATACTACTGTTACAGCAGATCTAGTTACCTTACAAGGGAATATACCTCTAATTGGAACTGGTTCTTGGAGTTTAATCAGTGGATCAGGTAACATTGATAATATATTACAAAATAATACATTAGTTACTTCATTAGGACTTGGAGGTAATACATTTAGATGGACTATTACAAATAATTCTTGTATTTCTACAGATGATGTAATAATTACAAATGCAAATGCGCAACCACCTGATGCGGGAAATGACCAAACTATATGTACTGACTTTACTACTTTGGAAGGTAATGATCCGGTATTTGGTTATGGTGAATGGTCTGTAATAAAAGGTGCTGCTACTTTTACAGATAATAGTGATCCGGTTACACAAGTAACAGGATTAGCTAAAGGTAATAATGTTTTAAAATGGTCGATATGGATAAATGGATGGTCGTCGGATAGTGTAATTATAACCAATGATTCACCAACTGACGCAAATGCAGGTATTGACCAGGTTTTATGTTCCGATAGTGTGTTTTTATCAGGTAACGGACCTATCATAGGAAAAGGTAAATGGACCGTTATTAGTGGAGCTGGAACATTTGAAAATGATTCCATATACAATACCAAAGTTACAAATCTGTCTAAAGGTGATAATGTGTTTAAATGGACAATTACTAATAGGGCATGTAATAGTGATGATTTAGTTACAATAACTAATGACCTGCCAACAGTTGCATATGCAGGGATTGATCAAACATTATGTATTGGTGAAATTACTTTAAGTCCAAATACTCCTACTGTTGGAACTGGAGTCTGGAGCGTTGCTCAGGGATCTGCATACTTTGATGGAAATACAGCAAAAAATATAGCAATTGACACTAATATATTTGTATGGTCTATAGAAAATAATGCATGTAGCTATACTGACTCAGTTACAATTATTAATAATGAACCTCAAGATGCAAATGCTGGAACAGATAAAATAATATGTGTCGATACTATTACCTTAGGCGCAAATCCTGTAAGCTATGGGACAGCAATTTGGTCACAAGAAAGTGGATCTTCTGATCCTTTTAATACTTCTGATCCAACACCCGATATTACTAATTTAAGTCAGGGTCTTAACGTATTTAAATGGACAATAACATATAATTCTTGTGTTAAATCTGATAGGGTAACTATAAATAATGCATCTGTTATTGCAACTACGGGTCCTGATCAAAATATTTGTAGTGAATTCACTTATCTTGAAGCTAACAATCCTTCTGTAGGAACAGGAATGTGGTCTATATTAGGTGGCTCTGGTTCGGCTAATTTTACAGATATTAACGAACCTAATACTCTGGTTACAGATATGGATAAAGGTGCTAATATTCTTCGTTGGACTATAACAAATGAGATTTGTTCCGATTATTCTGATGTAACTATTACTAATAATTTGCCAACTGAAGCATTTGCAGGACCAGATCAAGCCCTATGTGCTGATAATTCTATTCTGCAAGGAAATACACCAATTCATGGTACTGGAGAATGGTCAATTCTTAGTGGATCTGCAGATATTACAGCACTCAATAATCCTTCAAGTACGGTAAGCAATCTGGATTATGGTGTAAATACTTTAAGATGGACTATAACAAATGGAACATGTGTATCAACTGATGAGGTAGTTATAGCTAATAATTCTACTATTCAAAGTAATGCAGGTTTGGATCAAACACTTTGTGCAGATTCTACGTTGTTATTTGCAAATATTCCGGCATATGGAGTTGGTACGTGGTCAGTTGTAACAGGATCTGCAACTTTTGAAAATAACAATGATTATAATTCAAAGGTAACCAATATTGGACGTGGAGATAATATATTAAGATGGGTAATTACCAATGGAGGTTGTTCTTCTAGTGATGAGGTTACAATTACAAATAATTATCCAATAAAAGCTATCGCAGGTGCCGATCAAACAATTTGTGGCGATGCAACGTATTTGCAGGCAAATAGCCCACAATCATATACCGGAACCTGGACATTGGTAAGTGGAGCCGCTAGTTTTGCAAATAGTAATCAGAATAATACACAGGTTAAAGGATTAAATCCTGGATCTAATACATTAAGATGGACTATAAACAATAGTGGATGTACTTCTACTGATGATGTGGTAATTTATAACGATTTACCTTATGAAGCTGATGCGGGAGAAGATTTTAATGTATGTGGTCCTACCACATCAATGTATGCTAACGATCCTATAACTGGAGTGGGACAATGGTCAGTTATTAGTGGTTCTGCAACATTCGATGATGCTTCTCAATTTGATGTAAATGTTTCTGGACTTGGTTTTGGAGCAAATACATTACGTTGGACTATTACATATGATCAATGTACTACCGTAGATGAAGTTATCGTTACAAATAATAAAATTCAGGTAAATGCCGGACCTGATCAAACTGTCTCAGAATCAACAACAATGTTAACTGCAAGTAATCCTTCATCAGGCACAGGACAATGGTCAACAATAGGTGGATCTGGAACATTTGATGATGAATATAATGCAATTACATTTGTTACAGGACTGGGATCTGGATTAAATACATTTAGATGGTCGGTTGATAATAATGGTTGCATTAGTTATGATGACGTTTCAGTTACTTATAATGTAGCCCCTGTTGCAAGTTTTGTAATTACTAATTCTGAGGGATGTCCTCCATTGGAAGTGTATTTTGTAAATAATTCATTAGATAATTTGTCTTTTGTTTGGACCTTTGATAATGGTGATACTTCAAGTTTAGTAAGTTTTAAACGAATATATAATGAATCTGGGACATATACACCAAGTTTAACCGTTTATGGTCTTAATGGAGAGGTGGTTACTAAAGACACAACTATCACAGTTTATCCTCAACCTAAGGCGTCTTTCTTAATTGTAAATAAAGAAATATTTATCCCGGAAGAAGAAGCCATTTTTATAAATGAATCGGAAGATGCTATTACTTATCAATGGGAATTTGGAGATGGAAGTACATCAACTGAAAATGATCCTAAACATAAATATGAAGAAGAAGGTATTTACGATATTATATTACATGCTTGGTCGGAAAATGATTGTTACGATGTTATAAAAGTAGAAGATGGTGTTGAGGTAATTGAAAGTGGTGTTATAATATTCCCGAATGCTTTTACACCAAATCTCGAAGGCTCTTCAGGTGGTTATTATAATGCAAACGATTTTAGTAATGATGTATTTTATCCAATAGGTGAAGGTTTAGAAAACTATCACTTAGAAATATTTAATAAATGGGGAATATTAGTATTTGAAAGTAAGGATATTACGATTGGTTGGGATGGGTATTTTGATGGTGAGTTACTTAGTGAAGGTGTTTATGTATGGAAAGTTACAGGTAAACTAAACAATGGTAAAGATTTTCAAAAGGTTGGTACGGTATTATTGATTCAATAATTATATAATTATGAAAAACTTAATAATATATATATGTTTAGCCGTATCATTTGTACTTAACGCAAATGGTCAAGATCCTCAGTTTTCTCAATTTTATTCGTCTCCATTGTATCTTGGACCATCCTTAGCTGGAGCAGCAGAACAGTCAAGATTAATTGCTAATTACAGAAACCAGTGGGCTAATTTACCACAGGCATTTTCAACTTATGCA